>RFUD01000147.1 GCA_009923125.1 Planctomycetia bacterium | reverse complement strand
CCACGCCCGGATCGTCGTCGAGCCGTGCGCCGACGGGATCGCGGTGATTGTGAGCGACGACGGCATCGGATTCGACGTCGGCGTCATTCCGCCGGATCGCTTCGGGCTCGAGGGCATCCGGCAGCGGGCGCGGCTCTTCGGCCGCGAGGCGAAGATCACGAGCGGCCCGGGGGCCGGAACCCGCATCGAGGTCACGCTGCCGCTGAATCCTGGCCTCGCCGTGCCGCGCGGCTGATCAGCGGCCCGATCGGCCGGCGGCCAGCAGCATCGTCGCCGCGTGGATGTCGACGATCGACTCCAGATCGGGGCAATAGCCGCCGCCGCAGACGATCGCCAACGGCGTCCGGCTCGCCCCCACCGCATCGAGCACGAGGCGGTCGCGGGCCGCGAGCCCCGCCTTCGTGAGCGCCAGCCGCCCCAGCCGGTCGCCGACGTAGGGATCGGCCCCGGCGATGTAGATCACCAGCCCCGCCTGCGCCCGCTCGAGCGACTCCGCGACGGCGGGCTCGAGCAGCCGCAGATATTCCTCGTCCCTCGTGCCGTCCTCGAGGGGGACGTCGAGCGACCCCGGATGCTTCCGCAGCGGGAAGTTGCGGGCCCCGTGGATCGACATCGTGAACACGGTCGGGTCGCCGGCGAAGATCTGGGCGGTGCCGTTGCCCTGGTGCACGTCGCAGTCGAGGATCAGCACGCGGTCCACCACGCCGCGGGCCTGCATTTCCCGGGCGGCCACGGCGGTGTCGTTGAACACGCAGTAGCCCTCGCCCCAGTCGGTGCCCGCGTGGTGCGTGCCCCCGGCGAGACTCGCGGCGACGCCATCCTCGAGCGCCGCGGCCGCCGCATCCACGGCCGCCCCGGTGCTCCGTAGCGACCGCTCGACGAGTCCGGCGCTCCAGGGAAAGCCGATCCGCCTCACCTCGTCGGGGGCCAGCCTTCCCGACAGGACGCGGCCGACGTACGCCCGGTCGTGCACCCGGATGAGTTCGTCGTCGGTCGCGGCGTGCGGTTCGATGAACGTCAAGGGCGCCCCGGCCGCGGCATGGACCTCCAGCCGCCGGCGCAAGAGCGCGTACTTGTCGATCGGGAAGCGGTGCCCGGCGGGAAGCGGAAGCTGGTAGCGATCACAGGGAAACAGCCGCATGCCGCCAGTGTAGCGCCGCCGCGCCGGGCGCCGCGGCCGGGCCATCCCGGCCCATCAGGCCCGGCGGATCGTGGCGAACCACGCCCGGGCGCCGCCCGGCGTGAATTCCGCCCCCGGGATGTGCGGCACGACCTCGAACCGCGACGGCTCGAGCGATTCCACGCCCCAACCGGACGCGAACGCCGCCCGCAGTTCCTCCTCGCTGACGCGGCGCGGGCCGTGGGTTCCCGGTTCGGCCGTGGAGAAGCAGAGGAGAAAGACCCGCGCTCCCGGCTCGAGCAATCGCCCGAGCGCCGCGACGTAGGCCGCCCGGCCGGCGTCGTCGAAGACGTGGAACAGCCCGCAGTCGGTGACCGCGTCGAACCGCTCCGGGATCTCCCCGATCGCCCGGGCGTCCATCTGGAGGAAGTTCACCGCCAGGCCCCGCTCGGCCGCCTTGACGCGGGCGGCGGCCAGCGGCGCTTCCAGAAAATCCACCCCCGTCACCGTGCAGCCGCGCCCGGCAAGCCAGAGTGCGAGATCGCCCGTGCCGCAGCCGCTGTCGAGCACGCGGCCGTGGATCGCGTCGCCGGCCTCGATGAACGCCCGCTGCGGCCGGCCGATGTCCCAGGGCGCCTTGGGGGCCGCGTAGTACCCGCTGAACCGTTCGCGATCGCCGTCCGGGCTCCGGTGCGTCATGCCGCCACCTAGGCCAGCGCGGTCAGGCCGGGCGCCGCCCCGCCCTGCCGGCCGTCCACGAGCACGTCGATCGTGCCGGTCTCGACGCGGTACAGCCAGCCGTGGATCCGCGGCAACGAACCCTTGGCGTGCATGTTCTTGATCAGCGCGAGGTTGCGCAGGTGCTTGATCTGCAGCTTCACGTTCTCCTCGGTGAGCACGGCCAGCTTCTCGTCCCGCGACAGCCCGCGCTCCAGCGCGATGCGGTCGGCGGCCTCCTTGGCGCCCGTGGCGATGCACAGCCAGTCGGCGATGTAGTTCTCGTGGACGCCGTCCTCGATCGCCGCGATGCCGCCGCAGCGGGTGTGGCCGCAGACGATGATGTCCTCGATCTTCAGATGCACCACGCCGTACTCGAGGATGGCCGAGATGTTGACGTCGTTGAAGGCGACGATGTTGGCCACGTTGCGGTGGACGAACATCGTGCCGGGCTTCGAGCCGGTCATCTGGTGCTCGCTGACGCGCGAGTCGGAGCAGCCGATCCACAGCACCTTGGGCCGCTGCTGGGTGGCGATCGCCTGGTAGTAGTCCTCGTTGGGCTTGAATTCGCCGGTCACGAACGCGACGTTCCCATGCAGCAACTGGTCGATCATCGGTGACACCTCGCGGACGGTGGAATGCGTCTTTGCACCCGCAGGATGCGCGGTGCGACGGCGGGGGAGAGTACCGCGCGGGCCTCGACGCGGGCCAGCCACCCGCCCCCGGTTGGCCTTGCGGATTGCGGTCCGGGGCGGGAAAACAGCGTCCCATGCGCCTCCGACCACCCCTCCGTGCCGCCCGATGACGCCCTTCCTCGAACCGCTGGCCCGCGACTGGCAGGCCCTGCTCACGGCCGGCGTGGCGGTGTGCACGCTCGCCATCCTGCTGTTCGGCCAGCGGGCCCCGGACATGGCGATGGTGGGCGGCGTGATCGTGCTGCTCGTGGCGGGCGTGCTCACGCCGGACGAGGCGTTCAAGGGGATGAGCAACGAGGGGATGCTCACGGTGGCGGCGCTGTTCGTCGTGGCGGCCGCCGTGGAGCGGACCGGGGCGCTGGCCACGGTCGTCGATCGGGCGCTCGGCCGGCCGCAGTCGCTGGCATCGGCGCAGCTTCGAACGATGGCGGCCCCGGCCGCGGTCTCCGCCTTCATGAACAACACGCCGGTCGTGGCCCTCATGGTGCCGGCCATCCGCGACTGGGCGAAGAAACATCGCCTGAGCGTCTCGAAGCTGCTCATGCCGATGAACGCGGCGGTGATCCTGGGGGGGCTGTGCACGCTCATCGGCACGAGCACGAACATCGTCGTGAGCGGCCTGTTCGCGGCCAAGGCGGGCCGCACGCTCGGCATGTTCGAGATCACCTGGCTCGGTGTGCCGCTGCTCGCCGTCGGCTTCGTCTACCTGACGTTCGCGAGCCGCAGCAACTGGCTGCTCCGGGACCGTCGGCCGGCGATGAGTTCGAGCGACGATCCGCGGCAGTATTCGCTGGAGATGCTTGTGGAGCCCGGAAGCCCGCTCGTGGGTCGATCGATCGAGGAGGCCGGCCTGCGCGGGCTCGAAGGCCTGTTCCTCATGGAGATCGACCGCGGCGGCCACGTGATGGCGGCCGTGGCGCCCACCGAACGGCTCGAGGCGGGCGACCGGCTGGTGTTCGTGGGCGTCGTCGATTCGGTCGTGGAACTGCAGAAAATCCGCGGGCTGCGGCCCGCCACCGACCAGCTGTTCCAGCTCGACGGCCCGCGGTCGGAGCGGGTGCTCGTGGAGGCGGTCGTCTCCAACTCCTGCCCGCTCGTCGGCAGCACGATCCGTGCCGGACGGTTCCGCTCGACGTACGACGCCGTGGTGATCGCCGTGGCCCGCAACGGGGAGCGGCTGGCGATGAAGATCGGCGACATCGTGCTCGAACCGGGCGACACGCTGCTCCTCGAGGCCAGCCCCGCCTTCTTCGAACGGCAGCGGTCAAACCGCGACTTCTACCTCGTGAGCGAGGTCAGCGGCTCGACGCCGCCCCGGCATGACCAGGCGTGGATCGCCTGCACCGTGCTCGCGGCGATGGTGCTCGCCGCCACGCTCGAACTGGTGCCGATGGTGGCCGCGGCGTTCTGTGCCGCGGCCGTCGTGGTCGCGACGGGCTGCATCTCGGCGAACGAGGCCCGCCGCAGCATCGAGTGGGAATCGCTCCTGCTCATCGCGGCCAGCTTCGGCCTGGCGCGGGCGATGGAGAAGACCGGGCTCGACGAGGCGATCGCCCGCTCGACGATCGCCGCGGCGGGCGATCACCCGCACGTCGTGCTGGCGGCGATCTACTTCGTCACGATGCTGTTCACGGAACTCATGAGCAACAACGCCGCGGCCGTGCTCGTGTTCCCGATCGCCTGGCAGACCGCAGCCGACATGGGTCTCAACCCGCTGCCCTTCGTGATGGCCGTGACCGTGGCCGCGAGCTGCGGCTTCGCCACGCCGATGGGCTACCAGACCAACCTCATGATCTACGGCCCGGGTGGCTACAAATTCAGCGACTACGTCCGCTTCGGTGGCCTGCTCAACCTGCTCGTGATGGCGGCGACGGTGATCCTCGCGCCGCTCATCTGGCCGTTCACGCGCTGAGGCCTGCCGACGGGGATGCCGTCGGCAGGCCATTCGCGGTACGCAGGTTCACCCGAGCGGTGAAGTCGCTCCCGGGCCACCGCCCGGGCGGACTTCAGTTGGTGGGCGTGTCAGCCGAGTTGGCGACCCGCGTCCGCGGCACGGTCGGGAACCCTGCCGCCGTCACGCGGGCCGTGATCGAGGCGGGGAATGGGGCCGGAATCACGCCGCGAAAGCGATACGACGCGGTGCCGGGTAGCAGCGGATCCCGCACCGCGGCCACGGTCCCGAGCACGCGATTGCCGGCGCGAATCTGCACCGTGACGGCACCGGCGGCCGGCAGGCCCGAAACCCCACCGCGCACCTCCAACGACCGGGCGGCAGGATCGGCCACGACCCGGGTGATCGACACTTGCAGGGCCGGATTGGCGGCCTGAACACCCGCCACTTCCAACGCGAACGCATAGAACAGCCCGCTACCGTCATTGGAGTAGTAGCCGTTCACCGATGCCGGGGCACCGACCGGCACAGCCGCGAGATTGACCTCGAACCCCAGATCGTTGTGCACCGGCGAGGCGGGCATCCGCGGGTCGGTGAGCATCACGATCGGAATGCCGTTGACCCGGAGTTGTGCAAGGTTTTCGGTCACCACGCCGAGAATCACGTTTTCCGCCGGCTCGACGAACACTTCGGTCGTCGTGAACACGCCGGTCGCCGGGTTGACGCTTCCCTCCGTGATCGTCGTGGAGGCGAGGAACCCGGGCTGCGTCCGGCCGGGGAGCGGTGCGGGGTCGAGCAATTGTGCGACCGTGAGCGTCGCGGAGGGGGTGGTGATAGCCGCGGTCGGGGGGACGGTGATCGTGGTCCCCATCACGGTCATCAACGCCCCGCCGTTGCCGTCGGACTGCAGTCCGTTCACGGGCCCCTCGAACAGTCCCGGGACCGGGGCGGCCACCTGGCCGTACGCGACGGTCGCAGCGAGCCAGATCACGGACAGCGAGCCGACGCGGCTCAGGAATCGGCTGCATCGACGGGTGGTTAGGGCGATTGACAGGGCGTTTGAATTCACGACGTCCTCAGAAGAAAAAAAGGGGGGAATGAACCGCTCGAGACAATGCTCCGTACCGGCTATGCAAACCGGTCCAGATCGGCCGGTCCAGATCGGCCGAACAAGAGCCACCGTAGTTTGGGATTTCGAGCCGGTCAAGAATTCGGTCACGGAAACAGATTTTTCACAAACGCACGCGGCTCGGCATCCCTTTCCGGCCGGGAATGCCGCGCGACGCCCCGTCGCGGAACGCAACCTATCATGCTGCTGGTGAGCCCTGATGACGGCCCTGTCCACCGAAACGTACGCGGAAAATTTGCATATTCGGTGCTCATCGCTTCAATGGAGTCTGGTTCAGAGCCGGCTCGTCCCCTCCCATCGGCTGCATCGCAGCATTCACACCTCACCCACCCCGTCCACGCCTTGAGTAGAAAGCCATGAGCCGAAAGCCATGAGCAGAAAAAAGCGGAAGCAGCGAAACGGATTTTTCAGCGGCCGTCCGGGCAGGCGACCCAGGAGCCACTTCTCGGGCGAGCGGCTCGAGCCGCGGCAACTGCTCGCCATCACGCCCACGTTCGCCCGGGCCGAGATCTCCGCGACGCCGCTCGGCCATCCCGTGATCCGGGAAGCGGTCGCCGCCGTCCGCGCCACGCTGTCCACGCTGCCGACCCAGGCGGCATTCGGCTCGATGATGGCCGACGTGTTCGGCGCCGGTCGGGCCGACGTGGCCACGTACTCCGCCACGATCGGGAACCTGGCCGGGAGCGGTGATCCTGCCGGCGGTCCGGCCGGGCTCGGCGTCACGCTCGAACTCCGCTCGTCCGACGAGCTGCTCGGGCATGCCGGTGCGTTCGCAGCGGCGGG
>RFUD01000146.1 GCA_009923125.1 Planctomycetia bacterium | reverse complement strand
GCCCGCGAGCGAGCCGAGCGGCGACGGGTCCGTGTCGCTGTTGAGGAAGAGGACGCGGTCCGTGTCCGGCCAGATGCACGCCGCGAGTTCGAGCCCGACGGCCGCGCACTGCAGCACCATCTTGAGCTTGCCGGACAGCCCGGCGGAAAAGTCGTGGCCCATCCGCTCCATCTCGGCCCGCACGGCCGTGACGACGAGTTCGCGCACCACGACCACGACCGCCATCCACGGCGCGATCGCCGCCCCCTCGCCGCGGGCGGCGAGCAGCACGAACGCGCCGCACACGAGCACCTTGTCCACGAGCGGGTCGAAGATCCGGCCCAGCCGGCTGACCTGCCCGAACCGACGGGCCCACCACCCGTCGACCCAGTCCGTCAGCGCTGCCGTGAGGAATAATGCCAGCGCCCAGCCCCACGAGCGTTGCTCGATCGCCACGAAGCACGCGATCGCGATCCCGAGCCGCGCTGCCGAGAGCACGTTCGGCACCGTCCACACGCGATCGAGGTCTGCAGACGACGTCATGGCTGCGCAGGTGGGGCAAGCGTCTCGCTTGCCCCTGGCAACCGGGACGGTTGCCCCACATTCATCGGCAACCGGGACGGTTGCCCCACGGCCACCACGCCCGCGAGGTCGTAGCCGCTCGATGCCACGATCTCGACGGGAATGATCCTGCCCGTCAGCGGCTGCTTCGCCGAGCTGCCCGGCGCCGTCACGTACACCACGCAGTCGATGTCGGGCGCGTCGGCCTGCGAGCGGCCGATCCACACATCCTCGCGCTCGGTGCTCTGGCTGTCGATGATCACGTCGAGCGTGCGGCCGATCTGGCCGCGGGCGTGGGCGTGGGCGATCGGCTGCTGGACGCGCATCAACTCGTCCCGCCGGGCCAGCTTTTCCTCTTCCGGCAGGTGGCCGTCGAGCTTCGCGGCCGGCGTGTCGGGCTCCAGCGAGTAGGTGAACACCCCGGCCCGCTCGAACTTCCACACCCGCACGAAGTCGAGCAGTTCCTCGAACTGCTCCCGCGTCTCCCCCGGAAACCCGGTGATGAACGTCGTGCGCAGCACGAGCCCCGGAATCCGGTCGCGGAGCTTGCCGAGCAACTCCTCCGTCGGGCCACGGGCCACGCGTCGCTGCATCCGCTTGAGCACGGGGTCGCTCGCGTGCTGCAGCGGCATGTCGAGGTAGGGCACGATCTTCCGGCTCGTGGCGACGGCCTCGATGAGCCGGTCGCTGAAATACATCGGGTACAGATACATCAGCCGGATCCACTCCAGGCCGTCCACCCGCTCGAGTTCGGCGAGCAGTTCCACGAGCCGGGGCTCGCCGTACTGGTCGAGCCCGTAGTAGGTCGTGTCCTGGGCGACGATCACGAGCTCCTTCGTGCCGTCGTCGGCCAGTTCCCGCGCCTCGCGCACCACCTCCTCGATCGGCTTCGTGGCGTGCTTGCCGCGCATCTTGGGGATCGCGCAGAACGTGCACGTCCGGTCGCAGCCCTCCGAGATCTTGAGGTAGGCCATGTGTCGCGGCGTGACCCGCATCCGTCCCGAGTCGTCGAGGGCCCGGGCGGGGGCCGGCCGGAACACGCTCCGCTGTTCGCCGAGCCGGCCGACGAGCCGCTCCGCCGTCCGCGCCACCTCGTCCCGCGAGAACACGCCGATCACGGCGTCCACCCCCGGCAGTTCGTCGAACAGCCGCTCCTTCTGTCGCTCGGCGAGGCATCCCGCCACGATCACGCCGCGCGTCTTGCCGGCCCGCTTGAGGTCGAGCATCTCGTTCACGGCCGCGTACGACTCGGCCCGCGAGGCGTCGATGAACGCGCAGGTGTTCACGATCACGAGGTCGGAGCCCGCCGGCTCGCCCACGAGCTGCCAGCCGTCGTCGCGCAACAGGCCGAGCATGCGCTCGGTGTCCACGAGGTTCTTGGGGCAGCCGAGGCTGACCACCGAGAACGTGCCGCGGCAGGTGGCCGGGTCGATCGCCTTCACGGCGGGCAGCACGCTCGAGCCGGCGCCGCAGGTCGCGCCGGCCGCGGGATCGACGATCGGCAGCGTGCTCATGCGCGTGCGGCGATCAGGCGGTCGAGCTCCTCGCGGAGTTTCGGCAGGATCGCGTCGTAGGGATAGGCGCCGAGCTCCGCGCTCTTCCGCTTGAGGTTGACGTGGGTCGGGCCGCACCACAGGCCGAGGTCGGCGTCGTCGGTCTCGCCCGGCCCGTTCACGCGGCAGCCCATCACGGCGATCGTGATCGCGTGCTCCCGCGCATACGCCGTCATCTCCTTCACCTGCTTCGCCAGCTCGATGAAGGCCTCGTTCTCGACGCGCGAGCAGCTCGGGCAGGAGATGATGTTGAGCGACGCGAGGCCGTAGTCCACCACGCTCCGCACGCGGCCCGCGGCGATGTCGGCGAGGATCGCCTCGGCGGCCGCGATCTCCTCGGCCTTCTCGGCGTTGGGCACCGTGAGCGACACGCGGACGGTGTCACCGATGCCCCGCGAGATCAACTGCTCGAAGGCGATCCGCGTCTTGATGATGCCGTCGGGCGGCATGCCCGCCTCCGTCACGCCGAGATGCAGCGGGACGTCGGGCCTGGCCTCCGCGAACCGCCGGTTCACGTCGATCACCTTCCGTGGGTCGGAGTCCTTGAGCGACACGGCGTAGCGCGTGAAGCCGATCGAGTCGAGCAGTTCGCAGTGCTCGAGGGCGCTGGCGAGCATCGGCCCGATCGAGTCGTCCTCGGCGAACTGCTCCTTCTTCGCCGGGTCCACGCTGCCGCAGTTCACGCCCACCCGCAGCGCGCAGTCGTTCGCCGCCGCCACGCCGGCGATGAACTTCACCTTCTCCTGCCACGGCTTCGTCGGCTCGTGGTGGTACAGGTGGCCGGGGTTGTACCGCAGCTTGTCCACGTGTGGGGCCACGTCGAGGGCCAGCCGATAGTTTTCCTGGAGGTCGATCGCCAGGTTCGCCGTCGTGCCGGCCCGGATCGCCGGGAGGGCCGCCGCGTCCTTCTTCGAATCGACGGCGATGCGCACGACGCCCGCGCCCGCCCTGCGCAGATCCTCCACCTGGGCGAGCGTGGCCTCCACGTCCTGCGTGTGGGTGGCGGTCATGCTCTGGGCGGCGATCGGGTGGCCGGCCCCGATCGTGATCGAGCCGATCCTCACCGGCCGCGTCGGATTTCGCCTGATCTCGACCACACCTGCACCTCCACGGAGACTGTTTCCGATCCAACGATAGCAGACGGCCGCCCCGCGGCGGAGTGCCCATGCGGTACGACCCCATCCTCCATATCGTCCTCCACGAGCCGGAAATCCCGCCCAATGCGGGAAATGTCGGCCGCACGTGCGTGGCGATCGGGGCCAAGATGTGGCTCGTCCGCCCGCTGGGCTTCAAGCTCGACGACTATTACCTCCGCCGGGCCGGCCTCGATTACTGGGAAGAACTCGAGTGGGAGGTGGCCGACTCCTGGGCCGACCTCGTCGCCCGGCTGGGCCGCGTGGGGCGGGAGCCGAACTGGCTGCTCGAGGTGGACGGACCGCGGGAGTACACCGACGTCACGTTCACCAGGGGCGACGTGCTCGTGTTCGGCCGCGAATCGACGGGCCTACCCCGCGAGCTGCTGGCCGCCTCGCCGGACAAGCATCTCTCGATCCCCTCGCGGCCGCAGGTGCGGAGCCTGAATCTCGCCAACTGCGTGGCCCTCGTGGCCTACGAGGCCGTGCGGCAGTGGGGCGGGGCTCTGTAGTGGGGCGACCGTCCCGGTCGCCTTGGCCCGTGGGGCGACCGTCCCGGTCGCCTTGGCCTGTGGGGCGACCGTCCCGGTCGCCTTGGCCTGTGGGGCGACCGTCCCGGTCGCCTTGGCCTGTGGGGCGATCGCGGTAGGGCCGTGCCAGCATCGCGTTGGCCTGCTCGTCGCCCACGATCTGCTCGGCTTCGGCGTCCCAGCGCAGCGACCGCCCGAGCCGGGCGCTGATCCCGGCCAAGTGGCAGATGTTGAGCATCTTCATGTGCGAGTGGACGTCGGAGATCGGCTCCTTCTTGTTTTTGGCGCAGTGCAGGAAGTTGGCCCAGTGCCCCTTGCGCTCGTCGTGCTCCATCGGCAGGTTCTTGTAGACCTTGGCGACCGCATCCTCGGGCAGCGGGTTGTCCTTCAGAGCCTCGACGGGCTCGCCGGAGAGTTTGCCGCGGCTCACGAAGATCCGCCCCTTCTCCCCCTCGATGAGCACGCCGTTGTCGGTGTCGTGCCGGATGAACAGCTTCGTCCCGCCGGGGAAGTCCACGTTGAAGAAAAACTCCGTCGCGGTGTTGTAGCGGTCGTGTTCCACCGGCATGCCGTCCCGGAAGCTCACCGGATGCACGGCCGTGCCCCCGATCGCCGTCGGCCCGGCCGTCTGCCCGTTGAGCGCGAGCGCCCACACGGCGATGTCCACGTGGTGGGCGCCCCAGTCGGTGAGCTTGCCGCCGGAGTACTCGTACCACCAGCGAAACTCGTAGTGGCAGTTGGTGCTCGGCCGTGGCAGTTTCTCCTTGCCGTCCTTGTCCTTCGTGGCGGGCCCCTGCAGGAAGCGGTAGTCGGCGACGGGCACGGGGCCCTGCCAGCGATCCCAGTCGAGATTCTTCGGCACCTCGACCACGGGCAGCGACGGGCTCGACGGCGCGGCGCCGATCGCGGCCTGCACCTGCTTGATCCGGCCGAGCCGGCCCTCGGCCACGAGCGCCATCGCCGTGGTGAACAGTTTGAACAAGCTGCGCTGCTGCGTGCCCACCTGCACGACGCGGCCGGTCTGCTGCTGGATCTTCCGGATCAGCTTGCCCTCGTCGATCGTGAGCGTGAGCGGCTTCTCGCAATACACATCCTTGCCGGCGAGCATCGCCTCCACGACCGGCTTGGTGTGCCAGTGATCGGGGGTGGCGACATGGATCACATCCACGTCCTGCCGTTCGAGGATCCGCCGGTAGTCGTCGTACACCGACGCCTTGCCACCGGCATGCTTGTCGTTGAACCCGGCGGCCCGGTCCGCATCGACGTCGGCGATCGCCACGATGTCGATCCAGTCCTTCGCCGCGCCGATGTTCGCGTTGGCGATGTCCCCGGAGCCGATGAGCCCCAGCGCCACGCGGTCGTTCTTCGACTTCGTCTCGTCGGCGAGCGTCCGCGACGCCCACTGGAAATACGGCACCGTCACGGCGGCGGCGGCGGCACAGGTCGAGAGAAAACCACGTCGCGTGTGGTCCATGGCAGGCTCCTCAGGAAGTCTCGTGCGTTCGTCGCAGAGCATACCCGATGACGCGATCGCCCGGGAGCGACAGCGACTCACGGCCCCCGATACAACGGGAGGTGACGGTAGTACACCTCCAGCATGCAGGTGCACAGCGTGGTCATGAACAGCCGGCCGCCGACGTGCCCCCACTGGTCGTTCGCGGGATCCCAACTCCCCCGCTCGCGGCCACTCTCCACCTGGGCGGGCAGCAGCTGCTCCTGCATGCGCCGGTTCCACGCGTCCCAGGCGGCCCCGCCGATGTGGTGGCAGACCTGGGTCTGGTAGTACCACGCGTAGACGTTTTTGCGGCGGTAGTCGAAGTCGATCGGGGCTTCCCGGAGCAGCAGTTCCACGCCGGAGACGAGCCGCGGGTCATCCCGTCGCCAGCCGAGATACTGCCGGCAGAGCAGCGCCTCGGCCGTGAGCGCCGGCCGGAAGTCGAAGAACTTCTGCCCCGGGCTGATCTGGTAGCCGTAACCTTTCTCCGGCGACACGAACACGCCGTCGAGAAACGCCGCGAGCCGCTCGTAGGTCTCGGGCGGCACCACCAGCCCCGCCATCTCGCCGCTCTTGAGCGCCATCAGATACCAGCCGGTCACCGACATGTCGCCCCGGTTCTCCCCGCCCGGGCGCGGCGGCTGATACCGCCAGCCACCGTCGGGCATCTGCGCGGCGATCGCATACGCAAGCGCCCGCCGGGCCGGCTCATCGAACTGCGGATCGTGCGTCATGCCGAGCGCCTCGCAGAGGGCGATCGTGATCTGGCCGTGGGCGTACATCTGGTGCTGTTCGAGGATCATGCCGGTGTCGAACGTCCCGTCGGCCTGCTGCAACGTGAGGAGCGCCTTCCAGGCTCGTGCCACGGCGTCGCGATGCGTGCCCTCCACCGGCGTCGTGCCGGCACCCTGCAGGGCCAACAGCGCCATCGCGGTGGCGGCCAGCCGATTCTCCTGCCGGCTGCCGTCGACGTACGGCCCCTGCAGGCTCCAGAGACCGTCCTTCCGCTGCTGCCGCGCGAGCCACTCCAGCGCGAGGGCGACGGCCGATTCGGTCGCCGCGTTGCCGCCGCCGTCGCCGAGCCACTGCGACCGTGTCGCGGCATCGCG
>RFUD01000145.1 GCA_009923125.1 Planctomycetia bacterium | reverse complement strand
CGTTCGCGGCCGAGCGATCGCCGCTCGACCGGCCGCTGCTCGTCGTGAGCGCCGAAGACGGCCCGATCGACAATCTCACGGTGCCCTCGGACGTGGTCGATGGCTATGCTCCGGCGGGGGCCGCGCTCGTGACCGTCTCGCTCCGATCCGGGGCATCGGTTGACGCGGATATCATCGCGGCGGTGAAGCGGCAGGCTGCGGGATGGTTTGGGAGCCAGGCCGGTCGGTGGCGGCATCTGGCCACCGTGCCCGTTCCGGAGGCGCTGCCCGATGAGTCGGTCGCCGCCCGCGCGTTGCGGCCGCCAGCCCCCCGGCTCGCCCCGGGGTTGCTCGTCTGCGGAGACCACTGCACGAGCGGCTCGATCAACGGGGCCATGGTGAGCGGCCGCCGCTGTGCCGCCGCCCTGCAGCGATAGGCCTCCAGGCCTGTCGCAGCAGCCCGTGGGGCCGAATCCCGTAAATCGGCCCGTTAATCCGCTCTTTGTCCTGCGGTTTGGTCCGTATACAGTTGATTGAAACGCCTGTTTCAAACAGGGCGATTCGAGGGTTTATGGCCACGGTCCGCAGTCATTCCGAGCACGAATCAGTCCCCAAGGTTCCCGAGGACCCGCGGGATCGGATTCTTCGTGCGGCCGGCCAGGAGTTTGCGGAGCACGGTTACGAGGCCGCGACCGTCCGCGACATCTGCCTCGAGGCGGGCGTCAACGTGGCCGCGGTCAATTACTACTTCGGCGACAAGCGGCGGCTCTACATCGAGAGCGTGAAGCACGCCCACGAGGCGCGGGCGAAGCAAGTGCCGCTCCCGGCATGGCCCCCCGGCAAGCCCGCCTCCGAGCGGCTCCACGACTTCGTGGCCAACATGCTCGAGCGGATGCTCGGGTTTGGCCAGCCGCCGTGGCAGGTGCGGCTGATGATGCGCGAGGTGCTGCACCCCACCGACGCCTGCCGCGAACTCGTCGAAGACTATATCCGGCCCCATTTCGCGCTGCTCGTCGCGATCCTCGACGAGTTGTGTGCCGGAGCGCTGGCCGAGGCCGAGTTGCGCCGCGTCGCCTTGAGCATCATCGGCCAGTGCTTCCTGTACCGCGCCGCCGGCGACGTGGTGGGCATGCTCGTGCCGCGGAAGGAACTCGATGCGTTGCACACGCCCGGGCAACTCGCCGATCACGTCACACGCTACGCGCTCGCCGCGCTCGGCGTCGGCCAGTCGCTTGTCGATTCCCTCGCCCCTCGTTCGGTTCCTGGAACATCCTCATGAAGATCGTTCGTGCCATCCTCGGCTGGATCGTGCCGCTCGTCGTGCTGGGCGGCGGCATCGCCGCGTTCATGCTCATGGGAAGCCAGCCGCCTCCCGAGCGCAAGCAGGCCGATGTCGTGGCAGCCACGCCGGTGCGCACAACCGACGTGCGCGTCGAGACGGACGGCCTGACGATCGAGGCTGACGGGGTCGTGGTGCCGCTCCGCGAGGTGACGCTCGCTGCCGAGGTGGGTGGACGGGTGCTCCGCAAGTCGGAAGCCTGCAACGAAGGGCAGTTCGTCACGGCGGGCACTCCGCTGATCGAGATCGATCCCCGTGATTACCAGCTGGACGTCGAGCGGCTGGAGCGGGAGCTGAAGCAGGCCGGCCACGCGCTCGAGGAAATCGACGAGGAGATCGTGCAGAACGGGACGTCGGTCGATCTGGCGAAGCGGCAGGTGGAGCTTGCGAGGCGCGAGGCAACTCGGCTCGAGACGCTCAAGGCGGGGAAGATCGTGACGGAGTCTGAGCACGACCGAGCGATCCGTGAGGAGCTCACCGCCGCGAACGCCTTGACGGCGCTGGAAGGACAGAAGCGGGTGCTGTCGAAGCGACGCAACCGTCTCGTGGAGGCCGAAGCGCTGGCCTCGACGATGCTCGAGAAAGCCCGGCTCGACCTCTCGCGGACGCGGATCGTGGCACCTGTCGACGGGATCGTTGTCGAGGACAAGGTCGAGCAGGAATCGTTCGTGTCAAAGGGAACGCCGCTCGTGACCATCGAAGACACGCGGGCTGCCGAAGTGCGCACGAGCCTTCCGATGGACGACGTGGCGCGCGTCTGGGGCGGGCGGCGCACGAGCGACGTCGCCCGCACGGCCCACGAGCACCTTGATACGCCGGCGACGGTGGTATTCACCGTCGGCGACGCTGCGTATCAGTGGAGGGGTGTGCTCTCGCGGCAGGAAGGACGAGGGCTCGACGAGAAGACTCGCACGCTACCCTGCCGGGTGCTCGTGGCGGACCCCAGAGCCGTCACGGCGCTCGACCGCTACGGCGCGCCGCTCGCCGATCTGCCTGCCGGCGCTCCGCAGTCGCTGCTCCGGGGCATGTTCGTGGATGTGCAGGTGCACGTCGACGCCACGGAGAAGCTGGTTTCCATCCCCGAGGAAGCGCAACGGCCGAGCGGGGAGGTGTGGGTGATGCGGGATGGTCGCCTCGTCATCCTGACTCCCCGCCCCGTGCAGGTGTCGGGGGGGCGTGTCGTGTTCGATTCCGCCGCCTCGGGGCTCGTGCCGGGAGACCGGGTCGTGATCAGCCAGATCTCGCAGCCGCGCTCCGGCATGGTAGTCGTCGAGGTCGGCGGAAGCCGCACGGAGCCGGCCGTGATTGCGGAGAAGCCCGTCGACAAGGACCCCTCCTGAGGGTTTCCCATGAGAACGATCGTCAGCTGGACCGTCCGCAACATGCCGGCGATGAATACGCTGGTGATCGCCATCCTGCTCGTGGGTGCGATGGCTTTCGCATCGATGCGGCGCGAAGTGTTCCCCGAATTCGACCTGGAAATCGTGCTGGTCACGGTGCCCTATCCAGGGGCCACTCCCGAAGAGGTGGAGGAGGGGATCTGCCAGAAAGTGGAGGAAGCCTGCCGCAGCGTGGCCGGCATCAAGAAGATCACGAGCGTCGCCCAGGAGGGAATGGGCTTCTGCGTGTTCGAACTCCAGGAGAGCGTCAAGGACGTGCAGAAGACGCTCGGCGAAATCCGCTCGGAGGTGGAGCGAATTCCGAGCATGCCGGAGCTCGCCGAGGATCCGAAGGTCGAGCAGGTGACGCTCCGCACGGCCGCGATCAAGGTGGGGGTGCTCGCCCCTCAGGATGCTTCTGGCGACGCCGCGAGTGAGGCGGAATTGCGCGATGTGGCCGAGGTGATCCGCGACGACCTGCTCGCCCTGCCCGCCGTGTCCGCCGCCAATCTGCTCGGTGCGAAGGACTACGAGATCGACATCGAGATTTCGGAGGCCACGCTCCGCAAATACGGTCTCTCGCTTCAGAAGGTCGCGGAGATTGTCCGACGGGAGAACCTCGAGCTGCCCGGCGGCACCATCCGCACCGAGAGCGGCGAAATCCTGCTCCGCGGCAAAAACAAGCGATACGTCGGGGCGGAGATCGCCAAACTGCCGCTCGTGACGCTGCCGGACGGGCTGGTGCTCACCGTGGGCGACCTCGGCACCGTGCGCGACGAATTCGCCGACGTGGCGGCGACGAACCGGATCAACGGCCGGGCCGGGATGGTCGTGTCGATCGACCGCAGTTCCGGCGAGGACCTGCTCGCGATGGTGGCTGCCGTGAAGAAGTATGCGGCCGAAGCGAACCTCCCGCCGGGCTACGATCTCGCGGTGTGGGCCGATCAGTCGATCGACGTCCAGGACCGGCTGCGAATGCTGATCGAGAACGGCCTGCAGGGGCTCGTGATCGTGTTCGTGATGCTCGCGCTTTTCCTCGACCTCAAGATCGCGTTCTGGGTGGCGATGGGGATTCCGTTCTCGATGCTCGGCACGGGAGCACTCATGTACGCCACCGATCAGACGCTCAACATGCTCTCGATGTTCGCGTTCCTGATGGCGATCGGGATCGTGGTGGACGACGCCATCGTGGTCAGCGACAACGTCGACCGGCACCGCCGCATGGGCAAGAACCTCGTCACGGCCGCCATCGACGGCACCGTCGAGGTGGTGCCAAGCGTGATTTCGAGCGTGCTCACGACGGTGATCACGTTTCTCCCGCTGTGTTTCGTGTCGGGCGTGATGGGCAAGTTCATCGCCGTGATGCCGTTTGCCTTCATCTCGACGCTCCTCGTCTCGCTGGCGGAATCGACACTCGTACTGCCGGGCCACCTGGCCCATGAGAAAAACCTCGTGTTCACGATCTTCGGCATCGTGCTCTATCCGCTGCGGCTGCTGCTGCCGGCGGTGGCGTGGCTGCAGCGGGCCTGCGACCGCAGCCTAAAGGCATTCGTGAAGAATGTTTACGCGCCGTTTTTGGAGTGGTCGCTCGACAACCGACTCACGGTGCTGGCGGCGGCGGCCTCGATCCTGCTGCTCGCCGGCGGGATCGTTCGCAGCGGGATCACGCCGTTTCAACTGTTCCCGAAGATCGATGCCAACCGGCTGCTCGCCAAGATCGTGTTTCCCGATGGCACGCCGGCGAGCGTCACCGAGGAGGCGACAGCGCGGCTCGAGGAGGCGGCCGTCGCGGCCTCGACGAAGCTTTCTCCCCCCGATGCGCCGATCGTGCAGCTGGTGCATCGGGCGGTCGGGCAGGTGGCCGCCCAGGGGGAGGTTGGTCCCGACGCGCGGATGAGCGGCAGCCACGTCGGCGCCGTCGCTTTGGAGCTCGTCGAAGGCGAGTTCCGCAACGTGACGAGCGAGGAGTTCATCAGCGAGTGGCGGCGGGCAGCGGGTGAGTTTCCGGGCACCGAGTCGCTCGTTTTCGGCACAGAGAACATCGGGCCCGGCGGGAAGACGATCGAGTTCAAATTGCTGGCCCAGGCCGGGCCTGGCTCGGTCCAGCAGCTCGAAGCCGCCGTGGAGCGCTGCAAGGAGTGGCTTGCCCAGTATCCCGGCGTGATCGACATCGACGACGACTCCCGCCCCGGCAAGTGGGAATATCAGATCAAGGTGAAGCCGAAGGCCGAGGCACTGGGCGTGTCGCTCGCCGATCTCGCCGGCACGATCCGTGCGAGCTACTACGGCGAGGAGGTGATGCGGCTGCAGCGGGGCCGGCACGAGGTGAAGCTGATGGTGCGTTATCCCCGCGACGAGCGTCGCACGTTCGCCACGCTCGAGGAGATCCGCGTCACGGGCCCCGACGGCGTGAAGCGGCCGATCAGTGAACTCGCCGACGTGACCGTGGCCAGGGGCTACTCGGAGATCAACCGCCTCGGCCAGAAGCGCTCGATCACGGTCACGGCCGATATCGACGTGGCCAAGAGCACGCTCACGAGCGCCCTCGTGACGGCCGACATGGAGAAGCGGCTGATGCCCGATCTCTTGAAGGATTATCCGGCGGTGCGAGTCCGCTGGGAGGGACAGCGGGAGCAGTCGAACGAATCACTTCGCAGCCTCGGCGTGGGGTTCATCGTGGCCCTATTCGCGATGTTCGTGCTCCTCACCATGGAATTCAAATCCTACTTCCAACCCTTCATCATCCTGGGAGCGATCCCGTTCGGATGTGCCGGCGCCGTCTTCGGCCACGCGCTCATGGGGATGCCGCTCACGCTGTTCAGCATGTTCGGCCTCGTGGCCCTCGCGGGCGTCGTCGTCAACGACTCCATCTGCCTCGTGGACTTCATCAACCTGCGGGTACGGGAAGGACATCCACTGCGATTCGCCCTCCGTGAGTCCGGCTGCCTGCGGTTTCGTCCGGTGATGCTCACGAGCATCACGACAATCGGCGGCCTTCTGCCACTGCTCCTGGAGAAGAGTTTCCAGGCGCAGTTTTTGATTCCGATGGCGACCGCCCTCGCCTTCGGCCTGGCGATGACCACGCTCCTCGTGCTGATCCTCGTGCCAGTGCTGTACTCGTTCTTCGGCACGAGCGCCCGTGAGGAGCATGTCGAGGAGTTCGTCGAAGGCTTCGCGCCGGACGGCACGAGCAGCGTGGCCCCCGACGCCGCCGAAAATGAATGGCTTCCCGATCATCTCCGCGAGCCGGCGTTGAAGTGACTTTCGGGGCACGTGCGTGACACAAGTGTCGCACAGGCTCCAGCCTGCCGTGCCTGAAACGTCTGAGCCAGGTTGGGCGAGTCGAGAACCGCGGCTGAGTGCGGCTATCGATTCACCAAGAAGTGGCAGATGTCGCCGTCGCGCATCACGTAGTCCTTGCCCTCGACGCGGAGTTTGCCGGCGGCGCGGATGTCTTTCTCGGTGTGATGCTGCTCGAGATCCTCCAGTGAGTAGATCTCGGCGCGGATGAAGCCCTTCTCGAAGTCGGTGTGGATCACGCCGGCCGCCTGGGGGGCGAGTGCCCCGATGGGGATCGTCCACGCCCGCACCTCCTTTTCACCCGCCGTGAAGTAACTCTGCAGCCCGAGCGTCTTGTAGGCGGCACGGGCGAGCACGGCGAGCGCGGGCTCCGCGAGGCCGGCCCCGGAGAGCATCTCCGCCC
>RFUD01000144.1 GCA_009923125.1 Planctomycetia bacterium | reverse complement strand
GCGCGGCGATGAGGATGGCGGGAAACGACTTCAAATTCATCCAGTCACTTGGCCGGCTCCCAGATTTCGACGAGCAGGTTGTGCAGCGTGGGGTCATGCTCCTTCAGCTCGGCGCGGACGAAAGGATGAAAGTCGTTCCGATAGAAAAACGCCTCCGTGCCCTCGGCGAAGTACTCCTTGTGATTGGTCAGGCCGTAGTGCCGCGTCATCCGGCCGGTGTGGGCAAGCACCTCCTCGTAATTACCCGCCGCCTTCGCCTTATCGTAAGCCGCGATGATTGCCGGGTGTTCGAAGCCCAGCACCTGATCGTGGTAGGCGTGCGCAAGCTCGTGGAGAATCACGGCGGGGTGTTTGAGCATCTGCTCGCGGGAGAGGAGGTCGCGCGCCTGCGGGATGTGGACCTTGCGCGCGAGGCGCGGGTCATGCCCGTTCGCCACCAGCCAGTCGCGGCTGGGATGGTATTGCTTGGCCTTGAGCGTCGGGTGGCTGTGCTCGAGCCAGATCTCCAGCTGCTGCAGTTTCGCCAACGGACCTTGGGGAACGAGGATCCGGATACGCTGCAGATGGTTCGCGAGCATCGCCCGCGCCTTCACGCCCAGCTCGCGATGCTCGCCGTCAACCAGGCTCGGTTCGAGGTGAACCTTCCAGCCTTCGATGTCGCGCACGACAGGATCGAAGCGGGCGGTGCCCGCGGGCCTTGGTTTGGATGAGCCCTCCACGGGCCGCGGGCTGGCGTTGGCCGCATCGCTGCGGGCCTGCGCCTGCTGTCGGATCCGGGCCTTCAACGTGGCGAGCCGCTCCGGCCACACGAACGTGGGCGCTTTCGTCGGATCGTAGCCCGCGAGATGGCCGGTTAGACGCGTGGTGGGCTTCGTGTATCTCAACTCGGTGTCGCCAAAGACTTCCCGGCACAACGCGGCGAGGCCGGGATCGTAGGCCAGCAGTTCGGCGCGCGTGTTCACGTGATTGTGGTCATGGTCGTTCTCCCGGTTGTTATCGAACCACGACTGCACCCCCTCGGCGAAATACTCGTGGTGGTTCACGCCCGCGTATTTGCCCTTCCACAACCCGGCCTTCATCGCGCTTTCGTAGGCCTGCTTCACCCGGGCGTCGAACGTCGGGTCGACGTTCGACAATCCGCGCAGGTGCATGTTGTGCGCGAATTCGTGGATCAGGATGTTCTCCTGCGAGTACGGATCGCCGGGGTAAGCGAGCAGGTTTTCCTCGGCGCAGGAACAGAACGGATCGGTCAGGCTCCCGCCCATGCCGCGGGCGCGCGCATCGCGGTAATCGCGAGGGGAGACACCGGGAAAGTCCGGCACGGGAGTCGCCGCCAGCCATTCCCATTCGGGCTGGTCGCACGTGAATTCATTCCACGCGAGGATGGAGAGACGCGCGCCGCTTTGGATCATCGCCGCGCGCACGTCGGGGCGTTTCGCCAGCATCAGGTCGACCAAATATGCGGCTTCCTTGAGCGCGTAGGGATTGACCCGGGCCGAGGCGACGATCGGAAAACCGCCCGCGCTCACTCGTTGCGTGTAGAAAGCCGGCACGCCGTCCTCGTCCGGCGGATCAAAACGAAAACCCTGCACCGGCACCCGGCTGGTGACGATCCGCTCGGTCCGGTCGTCGAACCGGCCCCGCCGGCCGCCGATACCCGCGACGTGCCCGCCGCCGAGACGGCGTCGGGGCTGCGGCGGATCGAGTTCGCCTCCGGCGACAGCACGACCTGATTGCCCGCCGGCCCCCGACGCGGTAGGTTCGCCGCCGGCGTCCGCGGCCGGAATCGCGGACCCGCACAGGAGGCACCCGTGGGCAGGATCAAGGTGGCTGGGCCCGTCGTCGATCTCGATGGCGACGAGATGACGCGGATCATCTGGCAGTTCATCAAGGACCAGCTGATCCTGCCCTACCTCGATCTCGAGATCCGGTACTTCGACCTCTCGATCCAGAATCGCGACGCCACCGCCGATCAGGTGACGGTCGATGCGGCGAACGCGATCAGGGACTGCGGCGTGGGCGTGAAGTGCGCCACCATCACACCGGACGAGGCCCGGGTGAAGGAGTTCGGCCTCAAGCAGATGTGGAAGAGCCCGAATGGCACGATCCGCAACATCCTGGGCGGCGTGATCTTCCGCGAGCCGATCATCATCGGAAACATTCCCCGACTCGTGCCGGGCTGGACGAAGCCGATCGTGGTCGGCCGCCACGCCTTCGGCGACCAGTACCGGGCGACCGACGTCCGGATTCCCGGCACAGGCGCGCTCACGCTCACGTTCGCGCCGGCCGACGGCTCGAAGCCGATCGAACTCAAGGTGTACGACTTCCCGTCGCCGGGCGTGGCGCTGGCGATGTACAACCTCGACGACTCGATCCGTGACTTCGCGCGGGCCAGCTTCCGCTACGGGCTCGCGCGGTGTTATCCGGTCTATCTGTCGACGAAGAATACGATCCTCAAGGCCTATGACGGACGGTTCAAGGACATCTTCCAGGAGGTGTTCGACGCCGAGTTCAAGGCGGAGTTCACCGCGAAGGGGCTGACCTACGAACACCGGTTGATCGACGACATGGTGGCCAGCGCCCTGAAGTGGGAGGGCGGATACGTCTGGGCCTGCAAGAACTACGACGGCGACGTGCAGAGCGACATCGTGGCCCAGGGGTTCGGCTCGCTCGGCCTGATGACCAGCGTGTTGATGACGCCCGACGGCAAGACGGTGGAGGCCGAGGCGGCGCACGGCACGGTCACGCGGCACTATCGCCAGCACCAGCAGGGCAGGCCGACGAGCACCAACCCGATCGCCTCGATCTTCGCCTGGACGCGGGGCCTCGCCCACCGCGGCAAACTCGACGGCACTCCGGCCGTGACACGGTTCGCCGACACGCTCGAGCAGGTGTGCATCGAGACGGTCGAGTCCGGCAGGATGACGAAGGACCTCGCGATCCTCATCGGCCCGAGCCAGCCACATCTCACCACGCAGGAGTTCCTGGCGGCGATCGACGCCAACCTGCGGGCGAGGATGGCCGCGGCGTGAGCCGGCCGGCCGGGACCCTCGTGCTCGGTGTCGATTTCACGTCGGCCCCCTGCGTTCGCAAGCCGATCACCGCGGCTGTGGGGAGGCTGTCGCGGGTTCGCGGAACACCCGTCTACCGGCTCGGGGAGGTGCGCGGCCTCGTCACGCTCGAGGATTTTTCCACGTTCCTCGTGGACGAAGCCCTCGGCGTCGATGGCTGGATTGGTGGCTTCGACCTGCCCTTCGGCCAGCCGCGACCGCTCATCGAGCACGAACGCTGGCCGACCGACTGGCCGGTGTTCGTGCGGCTCTACTGCGGCCTGCCGCGGGTGCGGCTCCGGGGCGTCTTCAAGCGCTGGTGCGACGCCCGGCCCGCGGGCGACAAGTTCGCGTGGCGCCGCGCCGACAGGCCGGCCGGATCGAGTCCCGCGATGCGGTGGACCAACCCGCCCGTCGCCTGGATGATGCACGCGGGCATCGGGCGGATGCTCGCCGCAGGGCTCGTGTTCCCCGCCCATCGCCATCCGCCCAGTCGCCGCACGCGGGCCGCTCGGATCGCCCTCGAGGCCTACCCGGCGTTCACGGCGCGGCGCGTGGTGTCGGGTTCGTACAAGAGCGACACGCCCGCGAAGCAGACGCGCGACCGTGCGGCCAACCGGGCCGCGATCCTCGCCGCGCTGGAATGCGGTGCGGCGGGGCTCGATCCCGTGCTCTCCCTCTCCGCCGCATGGCGCCGACGGATCGTCGGCGACGGGGCCGGCGATCTGCTCGACGCCGTGATCTGTGCGCTCCAGGCGGCCCACGCGGCCGCCCGGCCGCGGTTCGGTCTGCCGCGCGATCTCGATCCGCTCGAGGGCTGGATCGCGGCGGTTCCCGCAGGGTAGATTCTGCGACCATCCAGGAGACGCTCATGCCCGGCAAGGTCACGGATGACCGTTCAAGAACCCGCGGCCCGATGGCCGAGCAGGCCGCGGTTGCCGGCGGCCGTGGCGCGGGCCGCATGCCGTCGGGGTTCGATCCGGAGGCGGGCAGCACCACGGCCGGCGTCCGCCGGCTCTACACCGTGCCGATCATGGCGGACGTGCTCGGCGTGCCCGTCGCCGCGGTTCGGCACTGGTGCCGCAGCGGGCTCCTCGAGCCGACCCGCCGCGCCGGGTCCCTGGAATGGTTCGACTTCCAGCAACTCGTCGTCGGCCGCCGGCTGGCGCGGCTCCTTGCAGGTGGCATGGCGCTGCGGGAAATCGACGCCAAGTTGGCCGGGCTCGCGCCCGGCGGCGCGGCCGAGGCGGCCCGCGCGGACGGCCGGATCGTGGCCGACGGCACGCGCTTGAGCATCCGCCGCGGCAATCGGCTCGTGGGCGCGGGTGGTCAGCTGCAGCTCGGGTTCTACGCCGACGATCTGGCGACGGCGGACGAGGAGATCCTGATGCCGCTCGTCAGGCGATGCGACGCCCCGGAGGACGGGATCCCGTCGACGCCCATCGACATCGCGCTCGACGATGCGATCGGACCCGACTGTCTCGGTGAACTTCTCGATCTCGCCGCCGACCTCGAGGCCGCCGGAGAATATGCCGGTGCGGCCGAGGCGCTCCGCGCGGCGCTGCAGGCCGCGCCGCCCACCGCGCGCGTCGCCTTCATGCTCGCCGAGCTGCTCTATCGGTCCGGCGATCTGACGGCCGCGCGCGAACGCTACTATGCCGCGATCGAACTCGACGCCGATCACCTGGAGGCACGGGCGAATCTGGGCTGCGTGCTCGCGGAACTCGGCGAGCTCGAACTGTCCCTCGCGGCGCTCGAGGGAGTCGTCCGGCAGCAGCCCGACTACGCCGACGCCCACTGGCACATGGCGGGGGTCCTGCGCGACCTGGGGCGTGGGGCCGACGAGCAACGGCACCTGCGGCTGTTTCTGTCGCTCGCCCCGGCGAGCCCCTGGGCCAAACTCGCCAGAGCGCGGCTCGACGGGTAGTCGCCGGGGCGGCAGGATGCCGATGGCTGACTTTGCGCACCGGCTCGGCTGGATGCCGAGCCTTTCGGCAGGCGAGGGAAACCTCGGCTTTCCCTCCGCCTGCCCAAGCGAAAATCGGCAGGATGCCGATGTTTCGCGCGAGGGATCAGTACGCGCCCCACGGGCCGCGGACGGGGTGGACGCCGAATTGCACGGTGTCGCTCGGCTGGTTCGGCGTCGGCAGCATGGCGCCGCCGGAGCCGGGAACGGCGCCCGGGCCGGGATACGGCCGACGGAACTGGTGGTAGATCGGCATCACACGCGAACTCGGCACACCCCACGCGTACTCGCTCGTGAATTCCGCCGTGGGGGGCACGACGAGGGCCATGGGCCGGCCGATCGACGGGTCGTACCACACACTGTGCCAACTCTTCCCCTGGGCGCGGAGGAAATACCGCTTCTCGATCGTGTCGTGCTTGAGGCAGTGATGCCCGTGACCACAGTGGCCGCAGTGGCCACAGAGCCCGTCACGGCAGCAGTGATGCCCGCAGGCTTCACACTCCGTGCACCCGTGGCAATGGTGGTGGTGACGATGATGGCCGCCAGCCCGCGCGTGCGCGGCGAACACCATCGCCAGGCAGCCGGTGAAGGCCACGACACCGGCCATGAAACGCTTCCGTCCGCCCTCGTACCGCTTCATCGATTGCTCCTCGATCACCACCAGTAGCCGTGCACGTCGGTCCGCATGCCCATCGCGCCCGCCGGCCGGACGTAATGGCGGCGATGCTTGTAGAGAAACTCATGGGGCATGAAGGGCGGGTAGGTGTACCACGTGTGGCCCACGCGCGGCGGGACCGGCCGTGGCGCCACGTAGAGTTGGGCACCGAAGCCCGGGGCGGCTCCGGCCGGCACCGGCGGCACGTAAAAGTTGTAGAACACGTCGGGGGTCGGAGCATCGACGCCCCCGTTGATCGGCGTCGCCTCCGCCACGTTCGCCACGGCCATGATCAGGCCGGCCGCCACTGTCAGCATGCTCGATCGCGTCACTGGAAGACCTCCTGCACCGGATGGCGACCCCCGCACCCACGCAGTTGTTCGGCAGGCAACGATTGACCGAATGACTCCAGCCGCGCCGCCTCTGACGTCCCTGCCCAGCAGGCAAGGTCCACCGCGCGGCCGGTCGGCTCCGCGAGACTCTCGCGCCGCCGGCAGAGCCCCTGCAACCGTTATCTCTTGCCCCTCTTGCCACGGGGGCTTCGCGTTGTCACAGTTTTCGGCATGCCCACCAAGACCCGTCAAAAACAGCCGCCGCGGTCGAAACCGGCTCGAAAAACCCCCCCTGCCGGTCCGCCGGCCGACAGTCCCGACGACGATGCGGCGCCCGCCCCGTCGGCCAACGACAAGCCGAAGGTGATGAAACGGCGGGCCACGGCCCAGGCGCTCGCCGC
>RFUD01000143.1 GCA_009923125.1 Planctomycetia bacterium | reverse complement strand
TTGCCGCCGCCGGCGAGCTTCTCACGCTGGCTGCGGAGCGTGGAGAGGTCGGTGCCGGTGCCGGAGCCGAACTTGAACAGCATCGCCTCGCTGCGGGCGAGGTCCATGATGTCCTCCATGTTGTCCTGCACGCTCTGGATGAAGCAGGCGCTCCCCTGGGGATACTCGTAGGGGTTTTCCGGCACGGCCACGTCGCGCTTCGCCTCGTCCCACCGCCAGTTGCAGGGCGCACCCTTGACGCCGTACTGGTGGTGGAGGCCGACGTTGAACCACACGGGCGAGTTGAAGGCCCCGTGCTGGTGGACGCAGAGCCAGGCGAGATCGCGATAGAAGTTTTCACCGTCCTGCCGCGTGCGGAAGTAGCCGTCCTGGATGCCCCAGTCGGCGATCGTGCGGGCCACGCGATGCACGAGCTGCTTGACGGAGTGCTCCCGCTCGGGCGTGTGGATTTCGCCGTAGAAGTACTTGCTCACGACGACGTTGGTCGCCAGCTGGCTCCAGGCGGCCGGAATCTCGCACGCCGGCTGCTCGAAGAGCACCTTGCCGTCCTCCCCCTTGATCGCCGCCGTCCGCAGCTCCCATTCGGTCGTGTCAAACGGGCTCTCGACCTCCGTGGGGCAGAACGTCGGCTGGACCGTAAGCGGCTGCCGGGACGCCCCGCCGGCGGGCGGGCTGGTCGCCTCCGTGGAGGCCGTGGTGGCGAAGCCGGCGGTGGGGTCGAATGCTGCCATGGGGTCGAAACTCCTTCCAGGGAAAGTGTCGGTCTCGAAAGTATACTTCCGTATAGTGAATCTACAAACTGCTATCGACCGGACGGGGGCTCAGGGTTGAGGGGTCAGGACCGGACACGGGGGAAAACCGAGCGATATCGAGAAAGCAGCTCCTTCTGCATGCTATCGCAAGATGTTGTGGCGGTTTTCCCGCCGACCACTCCATATGGCCGGGGCGTGAATGTAGCGTGAGCACTCGGTGAGTCAAGCAGGGTTGGAACCGATTGCGAAAACCCCTTGGAAACGGCATTTCAGGTCGGCCCCGGGAGGTGACAGCACGTGATAGCACGTTCCACCCGCAGGAGGGGTTGTCGTCGCGGGCCCTCGTCGGCCCGGGGCCGGGCTGCGAAAATATCCCGTTCTCCAATCTCCCGAGGAGTGCTCTCCATGCCGTACCTCCCCCCATCCCACCGTCCGCTCGACGGCCTCCGCGTGCTGATCCTCGTCGGCGACGACTATGAGGATCTCGAACTCTGGTATCCCAAGCTCCGGCTCGAGGAGGCGGGCGCCCATGCCACCCTGGCCGGTGCGATGCAGGGCCGCACGTATTCCGGCAAGCATGGCTATCCATGCACGAGCGACGCGGCGCTCGCCGACATGGAGGCGGCCGACTTCCACGGGATCGTGATCCCCGGCGGCTGGATGCCCGACAAGCTGCGCCGAGACGAAAAAGTGCTCGACCTTGTGAGGGACTTCTCCGCCCATGGGAAACTCGTGGCGGCGATCTGTCACGGGGGCTGGATTCCGATTTCGGCCGGGGTGTACCGGGGCATCCGCGTCACCGGCAGCCCCGGCATCAAGGACGACCTCGTGAACGCCGGTGCGATCTGGGAGGACGCTCCCGTGGTGGTGGACCGGCACCACGTGACCAGCCGTAAACCGGGCGACCTGCCCGCCTTCATGGCCGCGATCGTCGAGCTGCTCGCCGGGGTGGCCGCCGTGTAGCGGCCCGGGCCACGGGTGTAGACTCACGGTCATGGCACGCGTCAGGAAAGCGGCAGAGCACGAGACCGGCGGGACCGAGTCGATCCGCGCCCGGATCCGGGAGGCCGGCTTGCGCTGCACGGCGGCCCGCGTGGCGGTGCTCGAACACATGCATCTCGCCACGGGCCCGCTGTCGCACGCCGACGTGTCGGAGGCCCTTGCCGAGAAGAGCTTCGATCGGGCGACGATCTACCGCAACCTCACCGAGCTCACCGAAGCCGGGCTGTTGTCGCGCGTGGAACTCGGCGACCACGTCTGGCGGTTCGAGACGAAACGGGCTGGCCATGCCGATGGGCAGGGCGAAGACCACCCGCATTTCCTGTGCACGAGCTGCGGCGAGGTCTCCTGCCTCGACGACGTGCACGTGGCGATCACGCCCAAGGCGCCCAAGGCCTCCGCCAAGCGCCGGGCGATCCGCTCGGTGCGGGAGGTCCTGCTCAAGGGCCAGTGCGGCAAGTGCGGCGACGAGTAACGTAAAACTGTCGCCCGGTCATGAATGCTCAGTGGAAAACGGGCGAAAACGTCCATCACCCGCACTGGAAGTGTAGCTTCGTGCCCGGGGCGATGGCCACGGATCGTGAAGGGTATCTTAGGTCGCGCGGCCGGCGAACGCTTCGCGGGCATTCGTGCAGCACACGGCCGTGACGAGCGCGTCGAGCCAGTCGCGGCGGTCGGGGAGCCGGCCCGTCTCGACGTCGCTCCCCACGAGATCGCAGAGGATCCGCCGGAAATATTCGTGCCGCGGGTAGGAGAGGAACGACCGCGAGTCGGTCACCATCCCCACGAATCGCGAAAGCAGGCCGAGGTCGGAGAGCATGTTCATCTGCTCCCGCATGCCGCGCTCCTGGTCGAGGAACCACCAGGCGCTCCCCCACTGGATCTTGCCCGCCATGGCACCGTCCTGGAACGATCCTGGCATCGCCGCAAAGAGCGCGTTGTCGGCCGGGTTGATGTTGTAGAGGATCGTGCGGCCGAGCGCGTTTTCATCGGCGAGCCGGCCCAAAAACCGCACGAGCCCCGGGCCCTGCCGGGCGTCGCCGATCGTGTCGGTGCCCGCATCGGAGCCGAGCGCGCGGGCGAGCTTCGGATTCGGATCGCGGAACGGGCCCAAGTGCAACTGCGTCACGTGGCCGCGGGCATGGTTCCAGCGGGCCACGTGGAGCACGAGCCAGGTGGCAAACCGCACCGTCTCCTCGGGCGTGGCCGCCGTCCCCGCGAGGGCTCTTCCATAGATATGGTCTGCCTCGGCATCGCTGACTTGCGAATCGGCGAGCTGCAGCAGGCCGTGGTCGCTCGCCCGGCAGCCGGCTGCGGCAAAGTCGGCATGCCGCTGTTCGAGTGCGGCGATGAGCCCGGAGAGCGAGTCGGCACCGCGGCCCGAAATCTCGGAGAGCCGCCGCACCCAGGCCTGCAGGGCCGCCGGCCGATCGACCCGCGCGGCCGCATCGGGCCGGAACGTGGGCACGACGCGGGTCTTGAAGCCACTCTTCGCGATCGCCGTGTGCCAGTCGAGCGGGTCGGCCGGATCGTCGGTCGTGCCCACGAGTTCCACGTTCATCCGCGCGAGGATCCCACGGGCGGTGAGATCGCCCGTGGCGAGCTGGCGGTTGGCCTCCTGCCAGATGAAATCGGCCGATGACTCGTCGAGCAGTTCGTCGATCCAGAAGTGCCGCCGCAGTTCGAGGTGCGTCCAGTGGAAGAGCGGATTCCTGAGCGTGTGCGGCACGGTGCGGGCCCAGGCCCGGAATTTTTCCTGCGGAGAGGCCGTGCCCGTGATCAGATCCTCGGCCACGCCATCGGCCCGCATCGCCCGCCACTTGTAGTGGTCGCCCGCGAGCCAGACGGCATGCAGGTTTTCAAACCGTCGGTCCTCGGCGATGTCCTGCGGACTCAAGTGGCAGTGGTAATCGACGATCGGCTGCCGCGCGGCCACGCGGTGATAAAGATCGCGGGCCACCGGGCCGGAGAGCAGAAAGTCGTCGCTGCAGAAGGTGGTTGGCATGGCACGTGAGAATAGGCGAACGGCCACAGCGAGCCAATGGGCCGTCTCCCAGGCGCCGACGCTGGACATGGAGTATATACAGATGTATATATATGCGACACGAGCGTCGTCATCGCGGCTAGAATTTGAACGATTCGTCCGGTGATGTGGTGACGACCTTCGGAGTTCAACGCAAATGGCCACAGCGATCATCTTCGAAGATTCGCTCACGGTTCCGGCTTGCGCGGGGCTGAGTGAGTTTCGGCGGTGGACGCGTTCGGGAGACTTTCCCGACCGGGGCCGGATCGACTGGATCGAGGGCCGGATCGAGATCGATATGTCGCCGGAAAATCTGTTTACGCACGGCACGCTCAAGACGGAGTTGGCGTCGAAGATTTATGGCGTCATTCGTGCCGCCGATCGAGGCGAGGTGTTCGTCGATCGCACACGTGTGGTCTGTCCGGCAGCCAACCTTTCCGTGGAGCCCGACGTGGTGGTCGTCACGCACGCCGCGATCGATGCCGGCCGAGTATCGTTCGTACCGGCGAGCGGCCATGAGGCGTCATTCGTGGAGATCGAAGGAGGTCCGGATCTCGTGGTCGAAATCGTCAGCGATGCATCGGTCCATAAAGACACGCGTCGGCTCCCCCCGGCCTACTATGGGGCGGGTGTCACGGAGCTTTGGATCGTGGACGCTCGTGCCCAGCCGCCGGTATTTCGGGTGTTCGGTCGCGGGCCTCGGGAGTACGAGGCGCTGCAACCGCAGGCTGAAGGGTGGGTCGAGTCGGCCGTGCTGGGGCGTCAGGTGCGACTCATGGTGCATGACACGGTCCGTGGCACCCCACGGTACGACCTGGAAATTCGTCAGCCACACTGAAGAGACCACCGCTACCATAAGGAGCAATCAGTGGCGTTGCGCGTCGCGATCTTCGGGGTCGTATTGCTCTTCGGGGCTGCCGTGGCCCATGCCGCCGACCCGCGGCCCAACGTGCTGTTCATCGTCTCGGACGACTTGAACTGCTTTCTCGGCTGCTACGGCGATCCGCTCGTGAAGACGCCCCACATCGACAGGCTCGCCGCCCGCGGCGTGCGGTTCGAGCGGGCGTATTGCACGTTTCCACTCTGCGGCCCGAGCCGCAACTCGTTTCTCACCGGGCTCCATCCCAACTCGACGGGCATCCACGCCAACGCCCAGATCTTCCGGCAGACGATCCCGACGCAGCTCTCGATGCCGCAGGCGTTTCGCCTGGCGGGCTACTTCGCCGCCCGGATCGGCAAGCTGTATCACTACAACGTGCCGGCCTCGGTCGGCACGAACGGCCACGACGATCCCGGCTCGTGGGAGCTCGAGATCAATCCCGCGGGCTGCGACCGGCTCGAAGAGGAGCCGCAGATCTTCTCGCTCGAGCCGGGCAAGTTCGGCGGCACGCTCAGCTGGTATGCGTCGCCCAAGGGCGACCGTGCCCACACCGACGGCATCATGGCCGACGACGCAGCCTGGGTGCTCGAACGCTGCGGCCGCGACCGCTCGCGGCCGTTCTTTCTCGCCGTCGGGTTCTACCGGCCGCACACGCCGTACGTCGCGCCGAAGACACCCTACTTCGAGATGTACCCCGAGGCCGAGATGCCGCTCGTCACCGGCGTGGCCGAAGACCAGCAGGATGTGCCGAAGGCGGCGCTCGCCAGCCGCAAGGCAGAGCAGGATCGGATGACGGACGGCGAGCGCCGGCAGGCCCGGCAGGCCTACTCTGCGAGCATCAGTTTTCTCGATGCCCAGGTGGGCCGCGTGCTCGACGCGCTCGACACAACAGGCCTCGCGGAGAACACGATCGTCGTGTTCACGAGCGACCACGGCTACCACATGGGAGAGCACGGGCTCTACCAGAAGATGAGCCTGTTCGAGGAGAGTGCCCGCGTACCGCTTCTGATCGCGGCCCCGGGCCGCTGCGAGGCCGGCGGCGCGGCGAAGTCACCCGTGTCGCAGGTGGACCTTTTTCCGACGCTCGCGGCACTCTGCAGTGTCGAGCCGCCAAAAAACCTCCAGGGGCAGAGTCTGGTCCCGCTGCTTTCCGATCCGGCTGCCACAGGCCGCGGCTGGGCCGTCACGCAGGTGACCCGAGGCAACCCCAGCCGGATCTCGCAGCCGAAGGAGGCGGGTGCGAAGGGCAAGCAATTCTACGGTTACTCCCTGCGCACGCCGCGCTATCGCTACACCGAGTGGGACGAAGGCCGCGAGGGCCGCGAACTCTACGACCACGATGCCGACCCGAAGGAACTCACGAACCTCGCCGACGTGCCGGGCCACGCGGCCATCGTTGCCGAACTCTCGCAGCAACTCGCCGCCGCGGTACGGACGACGCTCCCGCCAGACGGCGCCGTGCCAGACATAAAACCCGGCCTCTGGAGCCCGAATCTCACCAATCCGTGACGGTCCGGCTAGACCGTTGAGCGGAGACTTTCCAGTCCATATCCTGGTAGACCGTCACCATCAGGATCTGCGTCTCCGACAGTTGCGGGGCGAGCGCAGCCACGCACTCCACGACAGCCCGAGTCGCTATTGCCCCGTCTCGGTGGGTGCTTTCGCCTCGACTGCGATCGAAATGTTGAGGAGGTGGGCCAGGGCCTCACGGATCACTGCGCTTCGATTCGGAAGCGAGTGGCTCGCGGCGTAGGCGTCGATCGCCTCGATGACCAGCTTTTCGTCGT
>RFUD01000142.1 GCA_009923125.1 Planctomycetia bacterium | reverse complement strand
TCGTGTCGGATGATCCAGATTCCGTCATGCCGCCTCCGCACGCCAAGATCGGTCGGCTCTCGCCCGAGCAGGTGGAGACGCTGAAGCGGTGGATCGCCGAGGGCGCACGATACGAACCGCACTGGGCGTTCGTGCCGCCGGTGAAGCCGGAGATTGCCCTCGCCGCCCCATCTGGCCATCCCATCGACGCGATCGTAACGCAGAAACTCGCTGCACGCGGTCTCGTCCTCCAGCCAGAGGCGGACCGGGCGACGCTCATCCGCCGGGCGTCGTTCGACATCACCGGCCTGCCTCCCACCCCCGCCGAGGTCGAGGCGTTCGTCGCCGACGGAGCACCCGATGCCTACGAGAGGCTCCTCGACCGGCTGCTGGCCAGCCCGCGGTACGGCGAGCGGATGGCAGCCGACTGGATGGACCTCGCCCGCTACTCCGACAGCTACGGCTTCCAGGTTGATCGGCCGCGGCCCGACATGTGGCCGTGGCGCGACTGGGTGATCAGGGCCTTCAACGACAACCTGCCGTGGGATCAGTTCACGCTCTGGCAGGTGGCGGGCGACCTGCTGCCGAACGCCACGCCGGAGCAGGTCCTCGCCACCGCGTTCAATCGCCTGCATCAGCAGGAGAGCGAGGGCGGCTCCGTCGAGGAGGAGTATCGCGTCAATTATGTGAACGACCGCGTGACCACGTTCGGGACGGCGTTCCTCGGGCTCACGTTCGAGTGCTGCCGCTGCCACGATCACAAGTTCGACCCGCTGTCGCAAAAAGATTTCTATTCCCTGTTCGCACTCTTCGACGACATCGACGAGGCGGGGCTGTATTCGTTTTTCACGCCGGCGGTGCCCACGCCGAAGCTCCGGCTGCTCGATGACAAGACGACGGCTGCCCTTTCCAGGGCCGAAGAGTCTGCCGCGGAAGCCGCCGCCGCTTGCGACCGGGCTATGGCGGTGGCCAGAGCCTCCGTTGCAGATTGGATCGCCTGCAAGGCAGTGCCGCCCGACGCGTTCGAGGCAGCCGGCGGCACGATTCCAGGGGAGATGGTGCGGTTCGCATTCGACGGCCGAGCCCAAGACGGAACCTTCGCCGACGGCCTCGGCTCGAAGGAGTCGGCCACGTCTCCCGCCGAAAACACGGTCGTTGTCGACCCGCGTGGTGGCACTCCCTGCACGGCGCTCAAGCTCACCGGTGACCATCCGGTCAAGACGCAGGTGGGGAACTTCCGCCGCAGCCAGCCGTTCACCGTGTCGGCCTGGATCAAGCCTGCGATGCGGTACGACCGCGCGGTCGTGTTCCACAGGTCGCAGGCATGGACCGACGCCGGCAGCCGCGGCTACGAATTGCTCGTGGACAACGGCCACCTCCGCTGGTCGCTGATCCATTTCTGGCCGGGCGACGCCGCGAGCGTCCGCTGCGTGGAACCCCTGTCCGTGGGCGAGTGGACGCACGTGGCCGTGTCGAGCGATGGCTCGGGCAAGGCGGCGGGGCTCCGGGTGTTCGTGAACGGGAAGCCAGCCGCCACGGACATCGTCCGCGACAGTCTCACGCGCGAGATCACCGGAGGCGGTGGCGACACGATCACGATCGGCGAGCGGATGCGTGACCACGGCTTCAAGGACGGCCTCGTGGACGACTTCCGCGTGTTCAGCCGCCTGCTTTCGCCGCTGGAGGTCCGCGAACTCTCCGCGCCGGGCGCAATCCGGGCGGCTCTCGAGGCACGCAGCGATGACGAAGCCCTCGCCGAGTACTTCGCGGCGGCGTTCGCCACGGAGCCGGCGATCGGCCGTCAGAAGCTCGAGGCGGCCCGCCGCGCCCGCGACGACCTCGCCGAGAAGCCGCGTGAGATCATGGTGATGCGGGAATTGCCGCAGCCGAAGATGGCCTACATCCTCGAGCGTGGCGACTACGACAAACGCGGAGCGCCGGTCGAGCCCGACACACCGGCCGCGCTGCCCCCGTTCCCCGCCGACCAGCCGCGCAATCGGCTCGGTCTGGCACGCTGGCTCGTCGATCCCGATCACCCGTTGCTCGCCCGGGTGACGGTGAACCGCCTCTGGCAGTCGCTGTTCGGGCTGGGGCTCGTGCAGAGCCCGGAGGACCTCGGCAGCCAGTCGACGCGGCCCGAGTATCCCGAGGTGCTCGACCTGCTCGCCTGGCAATTTTCCCACCCGACGGCCGACGGCGGTCTGGCGTGGGACATGAAGAGGCTCATGAAGACGGTCATGCTCTCAGAGACCTACCGCCAGCGCAGCATCGCCGACCCCAAGACGATGGCCGACGATCCGCTCAACGTGTGGCTCGCCCGCGGCCCGCGGCACCGGCTGCCCGCGGAGATGATCCGCGACGGCGCACTCGCCGCCTGCGGCCTGCTCGTGGAGAAAGTGGGCGGCCCGCCGGTGAAGACATACGATCTGCCCGAATCGTTCAAGCCCGAGAAGGCCGACACCGGCGAGTCGCTCTATCGCCGCAGCCTGTACACGTTTTGGCGGCGGAGCGGGCCCGGTCCCGTGCTCGAAAGTTTCGACGTGCCCAAGCGGGTCGTCTGCGTCGCGAAACGCGACACGACGAACACACCGCTGCACGCCTTCGTGCTCATGAACGGCCCGCAGTTCGTGGAGGCGGCCCGCGTGCTCGCCGAGCGGCTTCTCGCCGACTCCGCCGGCGATGCGGATCGTGCGCTCGCCCGGGCGTTTGAAGGGCTCACGAGCCGGTCCCCGGATGACGAAGAGCGACGGATTGTCCGGACGATGTATGAGCAGCAGGTGGGCTGGTACCGCGATCACCCCGAAGAGGCGGAACAACTGGTCGCCATCGGTGCCATGAAACGGGGCGACGTCCTTCCCGTGGCCGACGTGGCGGCGGCGACGGCCGTGATCAACGCCCTGATGAACTACGATGGAGCGGTGGTGAAACGATGAACAGGCGCGACTGGCTGGGGTCGTTCGGGATGGGATTCGGCGGGCTGGCGCTCGCCGAGATGCTCGGCCGGTCGTCCTCGGCGGCCGACACCCGGGGCGACGGTGCAGGCGGCGTGCTCGGCGGCTTCCATCATCCGCCGAAGGCGAAGCGGGTGATCTACCTCTTCCAGTCGGGCGGGCCGTCGCAGCTCGATCTCTTCGACCACAAGCCGTACCTGCTCGACAAGACCGGCGAGCAGTTGCCCGAGAGCGTGCGCGGCGGCCAGCGGCTCACCGGCATGTCCGGCAACCAGAGCTCGATCCCGCTCGTCGGCTCGCCGTTCGCGTTCCGGCAGCATGGCCAGAGCGGCGCCTGGGTTTCCGAACTGCTCCCCTGGACGGCCGGAATCGCCGACAGGCTGTGCTTCGTCCGCACGATGTACACCGAGAGCATCAATCACGGCCCGGGCGTCACGTTCATGCAGAGCGGCCACCAGATCCCGGGGCGGCCGAGCATCGGCGCCTGGCTCGACTACGGGCTCGGCAACGCCAACGACGACCTGCCGTCGTTCGTCGTGTTGATCACGAAGAACAAGGGCGGCCAGCCGCTGATGAGCCATCTGTGGGGCGCCGGCTTCCTGCCGACGAAGCACCAGGCCGTGCGGTTCCGCTCCGGCGCTGATCCGGTGCTCTACGTGAACAACCCTCCGGGCGTTTCGCCGGAGAGCCGTCGGCACGTGCTCGACGGGCTGCGACAGCTCCACGAGCACCAGTTTGCCGGCACGCCGGACGCCGAGATCACGGCCCGGATCGCCAACTACGAGATGGCGTTCCGGATGCAGGCCAGCGTGCCCGACGTGACGAACTTCGCCGACGAGCCGCAGAGCGTGCTCGATCTCTACGGGCCCGATGCGAAGGATCCGGGCACGTTCGCGGCCAACTGCCTGCTCGCCCGCCGGCTGGCGGAACGCGGCGTGCGGTTCATCCAGCTCTACCATCAGGACTGGGACCACCACGGCGGCCTGAAGGGCGGCATCGCCCGCGAAGCGAAGCAGACCGACCAGCCCGCGGCCGCGCTCGTGCAGGATCTGGCCCAGCGGGGCATGCTCGACGACACGCTCGTGGTCTGGGGAGGCGAGTTCGGTCGCACGAACTACTGCCAGGGGCTCTACAAGCCGGGTCAGGACTTCGGCCGCGACCATCATCCGCGCTGCTTCACGATCTGGATGGCGGGCGGCGGCATCAAGCCGGGCACGACCTACGGCGAGACCTGCGAATACGGCTACAACATCGTGAAGGACGGCGTGCACGTCCACGATTTCCACGCCACGATGCTGCACCTCCTCGGCATCGACCACGAGCGGCTGACGTACAAGTTCCAGGGACGTCGCTACCGGCTCACCGACGTGCACGGCAAGATCGTCAACGGCATCCTGGCCTGATGTGGGGCAAGCGTCCCGCTTGCCAAGGTGCCTGGCGACCGAGACGATCGCCCCACAGTCACAGCGCGTACACGGCGATCGCGGCGGTCATCAGGCACGCCGCACCGACCCGCCGCACGAGCGTGGCCCGGTCCACCCGTTGCTCGAGTTCGTGCCAGCCGAGATGGGCCAGCACCGCCCCGAGGACGACCGACATCACGCCGCGGGTCGACTGCACCACGTTGCCGAAGACGACGCCCACCAGCGCAAAGCATGCGTAGAGTGTGGCCATCGCCATCAGCCACGCCACGGCGTAGACGGCCGCGGTCCGCCATGCCGCTCCGGCCGCGCCCGGCCGCGGCCGACACCACCCCGCCAGCAACACCGGGGCACACGCCGTCCCGCAGGTGACGTACGTCAGGAGCATGCCCCGCAGGGCGGCGAACAGCCTGCCATGCGAGCCCGGCACGGGCATGTCGAGCGCGTCGATGAGCCGTACGATCGACAGGTCCGAGAGCGCGAAGCAGCCGCAGACGAGCAGCACGCGGCCCAGGGCCCGCAGCGGCAGCCCGCCGCCGCTGCCCTGGAGCAAGGCGGTCGCCGCCACCGAGAGCGCGACCGACAGCCACTGCACCGCCGACAGCGGCTGACGCAGGAACATCGCGACGATCAGCGCGAGGATGAAGACCTTGAGCCCCAGAAACGGGCTCAGCCGCGAGGCCTCGAGGCTCCGCAGCAGATCGAACAGGATCACGTTGCCGACGAAGTAAAACCCCGCCGCGGCGGCGAGGGGGCCGCCGAATCTGCCCGGAGCAGGCAGCGTCTCCGGGTGGAGGCCCATCACGGCGGCGGCCGCCACGATGCCCATCACGACGTGCGCCCGCAGAAGCAAGCCGAGTGCCGCGGCGAAACGCTCGCCGGCGGGCTGGGCGAGCGCGTGGTGCCGGGACAGGAGGTACGCGAACGACACACACGCCCCCGAGGCGAGTCCCGCGGCGACGCCGAGCCATGCACTTGCGGCGGCCTGGACAGGGGGCATGTGGTGGACCGTGGGAGGGGACGGATATCGGCGGCGATCCGCAGGATACCGCAGGACCCGTATTCCCGGCGCGATCCCTTCGATCGGCACGGTCGCGGTGTTGGCTGGCGCGTCGTCGGTGCGTCGCAGCCGCCCGTGCCGAATCCGGCTTGTAGAGTTTCCACAGGAAAGGATTCCCTGCCATGGCCGCATTTGATCACGCGTTCGATGCCTCGTTTCCGACCGCCCGAGGCGCCACCGCCCGGGGCCGGTTTGAGCCCCGCGAGAGGGCCGCCGTGGTCGAGACACCCCGCGACCGCACGCGCGATCTCGTCGCGCTCGCCATGTTGGCGTCGTGCCTGTTCCTGATCGCCTCCCTCGCCACCTACGACCCGGCCGATCCGCCTGCGGCCCGTGCCTTCCCTCCCCACGCCGTGGCGACGAACGCCTGCGGGCTGCTCGGCGCGGCGACCGCCGCCGTGCTCGTGGAGTGGCTCGGACACGGGGCCTGGCTCTCGCTCGGACTGGTCGTGCTGCTCGACGTCGCGCTCCTGCGCCGACGGCCGCTGCCCGATCTGCCGGTTCGGGCCGTCGGGGCCGTGCTCGCGACGCTCGGCACGTGCACGCTGCTGGCGATGTTCCTGCCGGCGTCGGTCGGTCGGCCCGTGTGGGGGCCGGGAGGCGCGGTGGGCGCCCTCGGCCAGACGCTCGCCACGCGCTACCTGGCCACGGCAGGTGGGGCCATCGCCGCGGTCGGCACCACGGTGACCGGCCTGTTCCTCGCATGCGATCACCTGCTCGTTCGGGCCGGCCAGTTCGTCCTCGCCACCTCTGCGTTCGTCGTCACGCAGTTGCGATCGGCGTGGGAGACGGCCGCTCGCCGCCGGGCCGAGCGGCTCGCGTCGCGTGAGGACATTCCTGTCGCACACGGCCCGTCACTGGGCGACCGACTGGCCCGGCTGCGGCTGGCATCCGCCGCCCCCGAAGACGATGCCAGTGCCGACTCTTCCGCCGCCGACGGGGAGGCTGACGATGCCGGCCCCACGATCAAGGTGCGACGCCGCGAGACGCCGGTGGTGGAGGAAGAAGCCGACGACTCGTTCGAGGCGGATGCGGATCACCTCGCGGACGACGTCGATGACGCGGCCGACGA
>RFUD01000141.1 GCA_009923125.1 Planctomycetia bacterium | reverse complement strand
GGAGCATCGCCTCGATCGCGCTCTCGCCCGCGCCGAAGCACTTGATGCGGCGGAAGAGCATCGTCGCGGCCTCCGGGCGGAAGGCCGCGAGGGCGGGCAGCACGGTCGCGGACCACATCGTCTTCATCTCGGCCGGCACGCCCGGCAAGGCGAAGATGCGGCACACGCCGGCGGCCCCGCGGGAGACTTCGATGTCGATGCCGGGGGCGGTGCCGTCGGGATTGGGGATGATGCGGCTCGTCCGCGGGAACAGCGCCTGCCGGCGGTTGCTCTCGGGCATGGTCATGGCCCGCCTCGCGAACCGCGACTCGACGGTGGCGAGCGCCTCGACCGACAGCTCGAGCGGCTGCCCGGCGACGAGCGCGAGCACGTCGCGCGTCAGGTCGTCCGCCGTGGGCCCCAGGCCTCCGGTGGCCACGACGATGTCGGCCCGGTCCACCGCGGCCCGGAACACGGCGACGCCGTCGTCGAGCGAATCGGTCGTGGTGGTGTGGAACGCCGTGGGAATCCCCAGCACGGCGAGCTCGCGGGAGATCCACTGACTGTTGGTGTCGAGCCGCTGGCCGGTGGTGAGCTCGTCGCCGATCGCGATCACTTCAGCACGCATGCGAATACCCTCGCGGACGAAAGCCTCCCAGCCTACCGCATGGGGAGGCGGCGGGAATCGGCGGGTGGACGCTGGTCAGTTCGCCCGCGGTGGCCAACAATGGGTGGATGCGTTTCGGGCTTCTCGGCATCGACGGGCAGGTGGCGGCCGTGCTGCGGGCTGCGCTGGCGCGGGGAGACGAGGTCGTGGCCGCCTGCGACGTCGCAGACGATGCGCGGGGCGGCGTCGTGCCGGCGACGGTCCGCCGCGTGCCGTGGGAATTCCTGATGGACGCCGCCGCCTGCGACGCCGTGATCGTGGGCGGCGACGGCTGGAACGAATCGCGGGCCGAGGCGGTGAAGAAGCTCGTGCAGGCGGGCCGCACGCTCGTGCTGTCGCAGCCGCTCGAACTGTCGATGCTCTGGGCCTACGAGCTCGACATGATCCGCAACGACTCCGGCGCGCGGCTGGTGCCGGTGTTGCCGGACCGGCTGCATCCGTTCGTCGTCCGGCTGCGCCGCGACATCGAGGCGGCGGTCGCCGGCGGAGGTCCGCTGGGGCAGATCGAGACCGTGGAGATGACGCGCCGGCTGGCCGACCGCAGCCGGTCCAACGTGCTCGAGCATCTGGCCCGCGACGCGGATCTCGTGCGGGTGCTGGTGGGCGATCCACAGCGGCTCTCCACGCTCGGTGGGGCGGCCGCCGACGCGGCCTGGGCGACGCTGGCGGTCGGGTTCACCGGCGCCGACGCGGTTCCCGTCCGCTGGCAGGTGGCGCGGGGTGACGACGACGCGCTCGTGATCGCGGTGGTGGGCACGCGGGGGACGAGGACGCTCGACATGCCATCCGGGGACGGAATGGCATCGACGTCGACGGGGCCGGATGGCGGCGAACGACTGGAGTTCGACCGTGGGCGGGCGATCCTCGGCGTGCTCGACGGAGTCGCCTCGGGGGCCGTGAAGCCGGCCGGGTGGGACGACGCGGCCCGCGGCATCGAGCTCGCGGAGACCGTGCCGCGGAGCATGGCCAAGGGGCGGGCGATCGACCTGCACCAGGAGGAGTTCTCCGAACTGGGCACGTTCAAGGGAACCATGGCGTCGCTGGGCTGCGGCCTCGTGCTGGCGGGCCTGCTGGTGCTCGTCCTGGCGACGCTCGTGGGCGGCATCGCCCGGGAGGCCAAATGGGGCTTCGGCGAGCGGATCGCCGGCGCCTGGCCCGTGGCCGTGCTCGCGGTGCTCGGGCTGTTCCTCGCGCTGCAGTTGCTGCCGCTGTTGATGGCGTCCCCCGACCGGCCGGGCGGCCCGGGCGGCGGGCCGAAAACGTGAGGAAATCCGGGCGGGGCGGCACGGCTTCGCGTTTTTTCGGCTGAAATGCGGGCCCGCCGACGGTTTTCGGCCGCGGCTGGAAACCTGTGAGGGGCGCCGTGTCGGCGGTCAATCGCCGCCGCATCCCGTCCGATGGAACCGGCAGGTGAGCGACCGCGCACGGATGCGCGGACCTCCACCTCGGTGGAGCCTTCGGGCGCCGCCGTGCGGGCCAGGGACGGGATGACTGCCTCATGCGGTGTTCGCGATTCGGCGTTCTCGTCGCGGTCGGCCTGTGTGCCGTCGCGACGCCGTTCGCGGCGACCGCGGCCGAGTCGCGTCGCACCGCGATCGTGCGGGCCATCGAGAGCACCCGCGACTCGGTCGTCAACATCCACGGCCAGAAGGTCGTGAGCGGCGAGGACGCCGGCGGCGAGAATCGCCGCGTCAACGGCATGGGCACGGGCGTCGTCATCGATCCCCGCGGATACGTGGTGACGAACTATCACGTCGTCGAGGGCGTGCGGCGGATCGAGGTCACCCTGTCGACGGGCAGGACGGTCTCGGCGACCCTCGTGTCGCACGACCCGCGGACCGATCTGGCGGTGATCAAGGTGGCCCACGACGCCCCGCTGCCGGTGATCGCGATCGGCACCTCGAGCGACCTGATGATCGGGGAGACGGTGCTCGCCCTCGGCAACGCCTTCGGCTACGAGCACACGGTCACCCGCGGCATCATCTCGGCGCTGCATCGCGACGTGGAGGTCAGTCGCACCCAGCAGTACGAGGATCTCATCCAGACCGACGCCAGCATCAATCCGGGCAACTCCGGGGGGCCGTTGCTCAACATCAACGGCGAGATGATCGGCATCAACGTCGCGGTGCGGGCCGGGGCGCAGGGGATCGGCTTCGCGATCCCGATCGACCGGGCGCTCGCGATCGTCACCGAACTGCTCTCGGTGGAGCGGGTGGACCGCACCTGGCACGGCATCGTGGGGAAGGGGGACGGCCAGCGGGGCGTGGTGGTCGAGGCGGTGCACGACGCCAGCCCGGCCGACACGATCGGCGTGCGGGCGGGCGACGTGATCACGCGGATCGGCGACCTGCCGGTGGCGAGCCAGCTCGACCTCGAACGGGCGCTGCTGGGACACAAGGCGGGCGACAGCGTGCCGGTCACGATCCAGCGGGCCGGAGCGGAGGAGCGGCTCGAGCTCGCGCTCGCCGCGGCGCGGTCGCTGGCGCTGTCGGTCGAGGAGCGGTGCTGGCAGGAACTGGGCCTGAGGCTCGAATCGGTGCCGGCGGCGAGGGTGCAGAAGCTGCAGTCGCGGTATCGCGGGGGGCTGCTCGTCCGTGAGGTGCGTGCCGACGGGCCGGCCGCCGACCAGGGGATCCACGCGGGCGACATCCTCGTGGGCCTCCACGTCTGGGAGACGGTGTCGCCCGACAACGTGACCTACGTCCTGGACAAGGCCCGCGAGGACAACCTGGGGCCGATCAAGTTCTACGTGCTCCGGGGCCGCGAGACGCTGTTCGGTCACCTGACCGGCGACACGATCCGGCGGTAGGGCCGGGCGTCGCGCCGCGTCGCGCCGGGAGCCGTGACGTCGGGCGGGATCAGCCTGGCGGAGCGTCCCCTTCGGCCCGCGGGGGATCGTCGAGGAACTTCGTGAAGTTGAACTCCCCTTCCGGGCCGCCGAAGCCGAAGTCGAATTTCTCCTCCGACTCCATCGCGGGAGCCGCCTGCGGTCGGGCCGCCGTGGGCTGATAGCCCGGCGTGGGCCGTTCGCCCGGCGCGGGCCGTTCACCCGGTGTGCCCTGCGGCCGTTCGCGGAGTCGGGCCGAGATGCCGGCGAGCCACTCGGCGCCGGGGAACGCGTAGGGGCGGAACTTCTCGAAGGTGCCCGTCTCCTCGTGGATGAACAGCGCCCGCTGGGGCCCGAGTTTGCTGGCGAGCGGATTGTCGATGAGCTGGCTGGAGTCGGAGCCGCTCATCTGGAACAGGACCCGGAGCTCGAACTCCTTGAGGGCCCCACGCTCGAACGTGCGCATCAGATTGGTGAGCGAATCGCACCACAGGATCGTGTGGACGCCGACGGTCGGCCCGTCCTTGAGCACGTCGAGGAAGTGCTGTGCCGGCCCGACCTTCTTGTCCGCCCCGAAGGAGAAGCCGAACCCGTCGTCCGCCTTGCGGAGTTCGCGGAACCGCGCGAGGTCGCGGACGACGACGAACACCGCCTCGCCGTCGAGCACCTGGTCGTCGACGCGGCGACGCACCTCGGCCGCGAGCCGCTCCATGGCGTCGGCGACCCCCAGCCGACCGACGACCTCCATCTCGTGGGGCAGGCTGGCGGCGAGCGGCGCGAGGAGGAGTTCCGGCTTCTCCTCGGCGATCGCGGGCTCGAACAGCACGAACCGTGCCGGACGGCCGGTGGCGCCTCCCGGAAACGGGTCGTGGCCGGCGGCCAGGCTGACGACCGACATCGCCAGGAGTGCCGCGCCGAGATCCTCCCGCTGGCCCACGATGAGCATGTTGGCCCCGCCCTGGCGGCGGAACGTCGCCGTGGTGGGGTCCTTGATCGCGATCGCGTCGCCGAGCCAGGCGAGCGAGGCGGTGGGCTCACGGCCATGGACGGTGCTCGACGCCAGCATCTCCCGCAGCAGCGGGTTGCCGGCCGGATCGGCCGCCTCGTTGCCGTCGAACACCATGCGCGGCAGCGGCGGGATGTCGGTGCGGCGGTCGGCGAGGGCCCGCAGGGCGCCGAGATACCGCTCCCGCCGCTCGTCGTTGAGGAACACGACCTGGAACGGGTTGTTGCCGGCCACCATGCCGTTGGCGTCGTTGTAGATCGCCTCGCCGGGGCGGGTGAGGAGGCGGGCGGCGGTGTTGTCTTCGGAGAGGATGAGGCTGGAGTCGGCCTCGTTGCACTGCAGCGCGATCCGCACCGCCATCTGACCCATGGTGGCCCGCGGCAGGCTGTAGGAGCCGCCGAGCGTCTGGGAGCCGAGGATCACGTGCATGCCGAAGGCACGGCCCTGGCGCACGAGCCGGTCGAGGATCAGCGCCGCCTCCTGGGCCAGCTTGTCGTCCTCGACGAAGATCTCCTGGAACTCGTCGATCAGGAGCAGGATCCGGGGCATCGGATCGGGGTGGCCGGTGCCGCGGAAGCCGGCGACGTCCTGGACCGCCAGGTCGCGGAACAGGTCGCCGCGCCGCTTGAGCTCGCGGTCGAGCTGCTCCAGGACCGAGAGGCCGAACTCACGCTCGCTCTCGATGGCGATCACGCGGGCATGCGGCAGCTTGTAGTGGTCGTAGAGCTTGAACTCGACGCCCTTCTTGAAGTCGATGAGATAGAACTGCAGCTCGTTGGGGCTGTACTGCAGCGCCAGGCTCGTGATCATCGCGTGCATCAGCGTCGATTTGCCGGAGCCCGTCTTGCCGGCGATGAGCACGTGCTGGCTGGTTCCCTTGCCGAGCTTGAGGTACTGCAACTTCTTCGCGCCCGCGGGGCCGAGCGGCGCGAGCACCTCCCCGGCCGTGCTGCCGCGCCACCAGTCCTCCTCCTTCGGCGCGACGCGGTCGAACGGCACCTCCACCCGCTTCGCGGCCTTGGCGGCCTTCCCCACCCGCTGGATGATCCGCGTGAACATCTCGTCCGACGGCGCCTGCTCGACGGTCAACGGCCACTTGGAAAACTCGGGATCGTTCCAGGTGAACACGCCGTTCTTCAGCACGAGCGTCGTGGAGTGCTTCTCCACCTCGGCCAGGCTGAAGTCGGCCGGCATGGGGGCCTTGGTGTCCACCGAGAGCACGAGGTACACGCCGCAGCGGGCCCCGCTGGCGGCGATGCTCGCCAGCCGGCGGGCGCTGGTCTCGGTGAAGTTGGCCGGGAAGTTGGCGACGACCACGAACCGGTAGGGTTCGGGCACCTCGGCCATGGCGTTGTAGGCGCCGATCGATTCGTACTCGTTGCGGAGGTATTTCTGGATCACCACCTCCATCTGCTCCGTGACGTCGGCCAGCCGCTGCTCGATCTGCTGCGGCTCGGTCCAGATCCTGCTCGTGACGAGCAGTTCGTCGTGGTCGGCGAGGTGCATGAAGCCCGCGAACGGCTCGCCCAGGCCGAGCGGGTCGATGATCGTGAACCGGCTCTGGCCCGGCGGGATGCCCGACGCGATCCGGAGCATCACGGCCTGCATCATCGCGGAGGCCGTCTGCTGCTGATCGGCGGTGGTCCTGATGACCAGCGAGGCACCCGTGGGGAAGGGGACGATGGCCGGCTGGGACCAGGCGATCGGCCCGAAGGCGTTGAGTTCCGGGGTGGCCGACACGCCGCCGGGGACCCGCTCCAGCGTGAGCGCCTGCGTGCCGAACCGCAGCCCCGGAGGCGCGGCCACCGGGAGCGGATGCTGTTCGTCCGCCAGCAGGGACCAGTCGGGGAACGCCGCCGCATCGATGGCGTCGGCCGCCGCCACGATCGCTCCCGTCTCCGTCCGCACGGCCCTCCAGCGGGACGTCATCTCCTCCCAGCGTGCGGCCCGCCGGGCGTCGATCGCCGCCAGCCGCTCGTCGCGGGCCTGCTCGAGCTTCCGCACCTCCTCGTCGCGCGACCGCTCCAGCGCCTCGAGGCGGGGTGGATACTTCTGGTCGGCCGCCTCCCGGGTGCGTGAACTTCAACGCAG
>RFUD01000015.1 GCA_009923125.1 Planctomycetia bacterium | reverse complement strand
GCGGCTCCGGCGCGGATCTCGCGGCCGTGGTCGCGCAGGCGCGGTGCGACACGTTTTTGACGGGTGAGCTCAAGCTCCACGACGCCCTGGCCGCGGTCGCCCTCGGCCTCGCCGTGATCGCGGTCGGCCACCACGCCAGCGAGCGGTTTTCGCTCGACGTCCTCGGCCGCCGGCTCATCGAGGCGCTGCCGGGGCTGGAGTGGCGGCCGAGCACCGCCGACACCGACCCACTCGTCTGGCAGGCGATTTGATCGGCGGTTCCGGGCCTCTACACTTGCACGGTGTCGAACCCACCGCGGCCCGGGCGGATTCCCGTGAAACGATTGCTCACCGCCCTGCCTGTCTACAACGAGGCGGCCCACGTTCTCCCGGTCCTCGACGAGGTGCTGCGGTTCGCGCCGGACGTGCTGGTCGTGGATGACGGCTCGACCGACGGCACCGACGAACTGCTCCGCGGGCGGGGCGACATCCGCGTCGTGCGGCATGCGGAAAACCGTGGCTATGGCGCGGCGCTGGCGACGGCCTTCCAGGCGGCCCGCGACGGCGGGTGGGACGGGCTCGTGACGATCGACTGCGACGGCCAGCACCAGCCCCGGCTGATTCCCGACTTCGCGGCGACGCTGGCCACCGGAGGGGCCGACATCGTCAGCGGCAGCCGCTACCTGGCGAGTTTTCCCGGAGACACGGCCCCGCCGGCCGCACGTCGGCGGATCAACGCCGAGATCACGGCCGAGATCAACGCCCGCCTCGGGCTCGCCATCACCGACGCGTTCTGCGGGTTCAAGGCCTACTCCCGCCGGGCCCTCGAGCGGCTCCGACCGACCGAGACCGGCTATGCGATGCCACTCGAGGTCTGGGTGCAGGCGGTCGCGGCGGGGCTGAAGGTCGTGGAGCTGCCCGTGCCCCTCGTGTATCTCGACCTGGCGCGGAGTTTCGGGGGCGCACTGGACGATGCGGCGACGCGTCTGGCCTACTACCGCCGCGTGCTCGATCGGGCGGAGTCGGCAGTGGCGGCCGCGGCGGGCGCGGCGACCTGATCGCGGCCGACCGTACATGCCCCCATCCCGCAGCACGCCGAGGCCCCCCGAGCGATCGGGCGCGAGGCTTCTCGATCCGCCGGTCCGGCCGACCGCCGCGAACCCCGCCGGCTCGATCGAGACCCTCGTGGACAACAACCGGCTCCTCCGGGCCGCCTTCGACACCCGCATCGGCGACCTCAAGCTGTGGGAGCTCGTCGCGGCCACCCGGCGCGAGGTGCTCACGGTCGCGGCGGAGTACACGCAGAGCTATCGCGACGCCGACCGGCCTGCCGACGTGGCCGACTGGATCGCGCGGCCGATCGTGATGGGGGGCCATCAGCCCGATCTGTTCCATCCGGGGGTGTGGCTCAAGAACGCCGCCCTCGATGCGTATGCCCGAGCCGTGTCCGGCACCGCGCTCAATCTCGTCGTGGACACCGACCGCTGCGTGCACGCGGGCGTGGGCGTGCCGGTGGGCACGCCGCGGGAGGCGCACCTGGAGGACGTGCCGTTCGATGCACCGGCCCCCGAGATGGCCTGGGAGGAACGGCCGATCCTCGACCGCGACCTGTTCGCGTCGTTCGGGTCGCGGGCCAGCGCCCTGCTCGCGCCCCTCGAACCGCAGCCGATCCTGCGGCGCTGGTGGCCGCTGGCGGTGGAGCGCGCGGCCGAGTGCCACCGCCTCGGCCTGGCGCTCGCGCAGGCCCGCCACGCACTCGAGGAACGGTTCGGCTGGGAGACGCTCGAGGTGCCGGTGAGCGAGCTGGTGCGGCTGCCCACGGTGATGGTGTTCACCGGCTGGCTGCTCGCCCACGGGCGGCAGTTCCACGAGGCCTACAACGCGGCGCTCGCGGGCTACCGCCGGATGCACCGGGTCCGCGGCCGCGGCCGGCCGATGGCCGATCTCGCGCTGCGCGTCGAGTCCCCCGGCGAGGAGCCCTGGTTCGAGGTGCCGTGGTGGATGTGGTCGCGCGACGACCCGCGTCGTCGCCGGGTCTTCGCCACCGTCGGCGACTCGGGCACGCTCACGCTCTCCGACCTGGAGACGGTGCGGGTCGAGCTCCCGATCTCGCCCGACACCTCGCCGGCCAGATGGGTGGACGCGCTGTCGCGGCTGGAGGAGCATGCGATCCGGCTGCGTCCCCGCGCGATCGTGACCACGATGCTCGCCCGACTGATGATCTCCGACGTCTTCGTGCATGGCATCGGCGGCGCCGCCTACGACCAGCTGACCGACGCCATCGTCCGCCAGCTCACCGGCTGCGACCCGCCGCGTCACGCGGTGGTGTCGGGCACGCTCCGGCTGCCGGTGGATGACCGCTTCCCCGAACTCGCCGCTGCAGATCCGGCCGCGGACCTGGCCGCGGTGCAGCGGCTGCTGCGCGACCTCGAGTTCCATCCCGAGCGACACCTCGAGCCGCTCGAGCGGCAGTCGGAGGAGGTCCGCGAGATGATCCGCCGCAAACGACACTGGATCGACACGCACCCCACGGTGACGCTGTCCCGGCGCCGCTGTCACGAGATCCGCGCCGTCAACGCGGGGCTGCAGCCGCACGTGGAGGCGCTGCGCTGTGCGGCCCTCGATCGCATCGCCCCGCTCGCGATGAGCAGACGGGCCCGGGACGTGCTGCGATCGCGCGCGCATCCGTGGTGTTTTTTCCCGGAAAAGACGCTGCGGTCGTTCCTGCTACTGGAAACCGACTGAAAATCCCCATATCTTGTCGAGCAACGGACTGAATTCGAGCACTCCAGGGAAAGGAGCGACCATGGGTCGGAGAGATCGTTCGGCGCGGCACTCCACCGCACGGGTGGTGCGGGCTGCGAAGGGGTCGTCCAAGGCCGCCAAGCGACTCGAGAAATCGGCCTCGAAGGCGGTGGCCACGATCGAGATCCGCCCCGCCGGCACCGTCGTCAGCCGCCGGCCCGCGGCGAAGCGGGTGGCGATTCGGCACCTGCCGGAGCATCCGATCCTGCCGCTCAAGCCGCCGGCCTGGATGCTCGAGGAATGCCACGTCGCCCCGGCACGGGCGGGCGATCAGAGCGAAATTCTGCAACTCCTCTCCGGCCTGCCAACGCCCCCCTCGAAGGGTGAATTCCATGCGGCCGTCGATCATCCGGAACACGACGCGGCCAATCGGCTCGTGGCCCGGCTCGCCGGCCGGATCGTCGGCCACATCGAGGTCATGCCGCGGACGGTGCTGCTCGACGCCGTGCCGCTCACTGCGGCGGCGATCGACCGCGTGGCCGTGCTGCCGGAATGCCGCGGCGCCGGACACGGCCAGCGGCTGGTGCGGGCGGCGGAGGACCGGATGCGGCAGATCGGCGCGTGGGTGGGTCTGTCGCGCACCCGGATCGCGCCGTCGTTCCACGAACTCGGCTGGACGGTGCTCGGTCGCGACGGCGTGACGCCGGGGCGGCCGACGGACATCCTCGCCCGCCTGCTCGAGAGCCCGCCGCGCGTGGGTGAGCCGGTCACGATGCGGCAGTGGCGCCATGTCGAACTCCCGGCGATCCTGCGGATCTACCGGCAGAATGCATCGCGGTTCATCGGGCCGCTCGACCGCAGCGAAGCGTACTCGCGGTGGCTGATCAGCCGCGGCGCGTTCGACTCGTTGATCGTCGCGCTGGTCGGCCAGGACCGCTACGATCTCCACGAGACGACGGCGCGGATCGTCGGCTACTGCATCCAGTCGGGCAACCGCGTGCTGGAGCTGATGGCCGATCCGGAGTTTCCGGGGCTGGAGCGCGAGATCCTGGCGCGGGTCTGCGCGGAGGCGGTCGAGAACGATCGGCAGGAGATCATCTTCGAGTCGGCCGCCGCCGATCCGCTGCATGCCGCGGTCATGGATGGCGACCATGCCAACGCCGCCCAGCCGGGTGAGCGGATGATCGTCGCCAAACTGTTCCGGCCGCTCGAGACGCTCGAAGCGCTCGTGCCATTGTTCGTGAAGCGGGTTGCCGAGGCGGGCATCCGGGAGACGGTGGAGCTCGGACTCGAAGCCCCGAACTTCCGCGGCTCGATCATCGTCGCCGACGCGAAGGCGACGGTGCAGGCCGGACGCGTGGGCCGCAGTTACCTGCGGCTTTCCGGCGACGAACTGGCCGGCCTCGTCCTCGGTCAGTGCGACCCGCAGGAGGCCGTGGCAGCCGGTCGGATCGAGCCCTCGACGCAGGTCGCGGTGAAGCTCGCCGCGCAGCTCTTCCCGCGGACGCCGCTGTGGTGCCCGATCTGGGACGACGTGCCGGCGTAGGTTCGCTGCGGGGTCCTGCCATGGGACGAGCGGATCATGACGCCCGGAGCCAGGCCTGGGCCCGCCTGCTGGGGCTGTTCGTCGTGGCGGGCATCGCGGGGTGGATCACCGTCGATCGCGGCCCCCGCCCGCGTGCGATCCAGGTGCCCGCGGCGGCCAATCCCGTCCGCGACCGCGTGCGGGACCGCGTCCGCGAGCTGGAGCGGGAGGCCGAACGGACCGGACGGGCGGCGTGGGGCCACTGGGGCGTTCGGCCCGATCGCTACGTCGAATGGTCGAACCATTCGAATCGGCTGATCCCCATCTACACCTTCGGGCTCCTGCTGGATGGCGTCGCCGGGCCGAACAGTCCATACCGTGATCCGGTCAGGATCGAGTCGCTCTACGGCAGCCTTCCGGATGGCACGCTCAATCCCCAGGCCGAGTACTGCGACCAGACCGATGTGCACCGGCTGCAGCTCGCGGCCGTCGCGGCCGGCAAGCGGCGGGTGATCCTCGTCGTGTTCGACGGACTCGACTGGACGACGACCCGCACGGCCGCGATCGCCGCGACGGGCCGCGTCGCGTACGACTCCGGTCGGGGCACCGGCTTCGTGTTCCAGGACTATTCCGCCGCCCCGACCGACTTCGGGTTTTGCGTCACCAGCCCGGCCAACGACGGCACGTCGTTCGACGTCGATGCCCAGGCGGTGAGGAATCCGGGTGGCAAGACGGGGGGCGGCTACGATGCGACGCTCGGAGGCACGACACCCTGGGACACACGGATCGATCTCCGCTACCTCACCGGCCGCAGCCGCGAACGGCCCCATGCCGTGACCGATTCGGCCGCGTCGGCCACCGCGCTCTGCTCCGGCAGGAAGACCTACAACGACGCGATCAACGTCGATCCCACCGGTGCGTTGCTCGAGCCGATCGCCGTCACGCTCCAGAAGCGGGGCTGGGCGGTGGGGGCCGTGTCGAGCGTGCCGGTGTCGCACGCGACGCCGGCGTGCGCCTATGCCAACAACGTCAGCCGCGACGACTACCAGGACATCGCCCGCGACCAGCTCGGCCTGCCGTCGATCGCCCATCGCACCGAGCCGCTCCCCGGTCTCGACGTGCTCGTCGGCGGCGGCTTCGGCGTGGACGTGCGTGACGACAAGGGCCAGGGCGCGAACTTCGAACCGGGCAACAAATACGTCGCCGAGTCGTCGCTTCGCGTGATCGACGCGGTCGGCGGCGGCCGCTATCGCCTCGCGCTGCGCACGCCGGGCCGCGCGGGGCCAGAGGTGCTCCGCGAAGCCGTCCGGTCGTGCATCACCGATGGAAAACGGCTGTTCGGCTTCTTCGGCGCCGGCGAAGGACAGCTGCCGTTCGCGACGGCCGACGGCGGGTACGACCCGGTGGTCGTGGAGCCCGAGAAGCGGGAGACGCTCGAAGGCCTGAAAAAGAAATACTCCCCGCCGATCCGCTACACGGCGGCGGACATCCGTGAGAATCCGACACTCGCCGACATGGCCACGGCGGCCCTCGACGTGTTGGCCACGCGAGGCGACTTCTGGCTGATGGTGGAGGCGGGCGACGTCGACTGGGCCAGTCACGCCAACAACATCGACAACTGCATCGGTGCGGTGCAGAGCGGCGACGCCGCGCTGCGGGCGATCTTCCGCTGGATCGAGGCCCATGGCGGCTGGGCCGACACCGCGGTGATCGTGACGAGCGACCACGGCCACCTGTTCGTGCTCACCGATCCCGCCGCCTTCGCGACGGAGTAGCGTTGCCCCCCTGCTGCATCAGCCATGCCCGCGAGCGCCGGCCAGCCACTCGTCGGCCCAGGTGCGCACGCCGTCGACACCCTTCCTGTGGCAGAAGTCCCCGAGGGTTTCGCCCGGCTTCCGTTCCGCCTTGTAGCAGGCGAGCACGGCCGTGATCTCCTTGGAGAGTTCCTCGAACGGCACCACGTCTTTGTACTGCGTGTTGAGCCGGTCGCCGAGGAGCCGGCCGCCGAGGAAGATCGTGTACTTCCCGAGCGTGCGGCCCACGATCCCGATATCGGAGTTGTAGGGACGGGCGCAGGCGTTGGGGCAGCCTGTCATCCGGAGCGTGAAGGCCTCGCTCGAGAGGCCGAGCTTCGCCACCTCCGGCTCGAGCGAGTCGATGAGCCCGGGCAGCACCCGCTCGCTCTCGGCCACGGCGAGGCCGCAGGTCGGCAGGGCCACGCAGGCCATGCTCCAGCGCCTCAGCGTGCTGATCTCCTCGGAGGTCTTCACGCCGTGGTCGTGGAGGATCTTCACGATCCGCTCGCGGTCTGTAATTGTCAGATCGGTGAACAGCAGGCTCTGGTGCGCCGTGATCCGCACACCCGGCTTGATGTCCCGCAGGATTCGACCGAGCGCCGTCTTGAGCCGGAAATCGCCGGTGTCGTGGACGCGGCCGTTCTCGACGTTGAAGCCATAGAAAAACTTCCCGTCGCCCTGTTCATGCCAGCCGATGTGATCGTCGAAGCCGTGGACATCCGCCGGGTGGCAGGGGGCCAGAGGCTTGCCGAAATACTCCTCCACCTTCTTCCGGAAGTTTTCCAGGCCCATCGTGTGGATGGTGTACTTGAGCCGGGCCACCTTGCGATCGGAGCGGTTGCCGAAGTCGCGCTGCACCTTCACGATCGCGGTGGCGATGTCGAGCACGTCCTCGGGCAGCACGAAGCCCAGCCGCTTCGCGAGCGCCGGAAAGGTCTTGGCGGCGCTCGGCGTCACGCCCATGCCGCCACCGGCGAGCACGTTGTAGCCGAGGATTTTTCCACCCTCGTGGACGACGATGAAGCCGAGGTCATTGGCGTAGACGTCGGTGCAGTTGTCTTCGGGGAGGGCGAAGGCGGTCTTGAACTTGCGCGGCAGATACGTCGGACCGTAAATCGGCTCGATCACCTCCGGGCCGCCGGCCACCTTCTCCTGCTCGCCCGTGTCGGGATTCGTGAGCCAGATCTCGTAGTAGGCCCGTGTCCGCGGGGCGAGATGCCTGGCCAGTTCGTCGAGTTTCGCCTGCATCTGGTCGCGGACGGGATTGCCGTGGAGCGGCGCGGGGCAGCACATGATGTTCCGCTCCACGTCGCCGCAGGCCGCGAGCGTCGTGAGGTGGTTGGCGTGCACCCGCTGCATGAAGTCCTTGAGCTCGCCTTTCACCACGCCGTGGTGCTGGATCGACTGCCTGGTGGTGAGCCGGATCGTGCCGTTGCCGAGTTCGTCCCCCATGTCGATCGCGGCGAGCAACTGCTCCGCCGTGAGTTTGCCGCCCGGCACACAGGTGCGGATCATGAACGAGATCTGCCGCTCGCTCTTCTTGCCGTCCACCGCCTTGCGGGTCTCGCGGTCGTCCTGCTGGTAGGTGCCGTGGTTTTTGAGGAGCTGGATCGAAGGCTTGCCGAAGCCCGGCGCACCATCCACGAGCTCCTTGGCGATGTCGCCCCGCAGATAGTTGCTGGCGGTCTTGGCGACCTCGACGGCACTCGGCTTGGCGGCAGGGGCGGATGTTTCGTCGGACATGGGGTTCCTCGTGTTGAATGCTTTTAGAATAGGCGATCGGCCGCGGGAGGGCGATACGGTCCGCGGTGCCGATGGAGAGATGCGGCCACGCGGCGTATCCTGACCCACATGCGACGTTCAGCCGCTTGTTTCTGCGCCGTTCTACCCCTCCTCCAAGCCGCGCACATGCGGGCCGGCGAACCGTTTCCCACTGAACTTGTCGAGTTTGGGCCGCCGTCGGCAGTGCCCCTCTTCGCCGGTGGCGGCCCCGACGCGTGGGATCGGGATCTCCGCGAACGGGGCTGGATCCTGAAGGAAGGAAACCGCTGGTCGCTCTGGTACACCGGCTCGAATCCCGATCGCGACCCGGTGCGCCGGCTGGGCCTCGCTACGAGCACCGACGGCCTGAACTGGACCCGCTCCCAGGCGAATCCGCTGGTCCGCGACGCCTGGGTCGAAGACGTGTGCGTCGTCCGACACGCCGGCTGGTATCGAATGTTCGCGGAGGGAGAGCACGACATCGCCCACCTGCTCGTCTCGTGCGACCGCATCCGCTGGCAGCGCTGCGGGCCGCTCGACATCCGCCTCGCCGCGGGCGGGCCAATTCCCGATGGGCCCAGGGGCACGCCGGCCGTGTGGCTCGACCGTGGCACATGGCACCTCTTCTATGAGCGCATGGACCGTGGCGTCTGGCTCGCGACCTCACGCGACGGACGCGTGTTCACGAACGTGTCCGACGAGCCGGTGCTCGCCTGCGGCCCCGACCCCGCCGACCTCCATGCGATCGCCGTCGACCAGATCGTGCGGCACGCGGGCCGCTACTACGCCTTCTACCACGCGAGCACCGACCTCGTGCACTGGACGAAGTATCCCGGCAACCCGCTCCTGCCGGTCGACCCTGCTGCGCCCAAGCGGTCGAGCGCCACGCTCGTCCACGATGGCAAGCGCTTCCGCCTCTACACCACGCACCCCGACGTCCGGGTGCGATTCGGGGTCCACGCCCACGCGGCACGCCGGTGATCCCGGCGCCGCCTCGGCTGCTCAGGGCGCCGGAACAGGCAGATCGAAGTCGCCCGTCCTGTCTCGCCACACGCAGTGGACGTGGTTCGCGGGATTCCCCTCGGCATCGGGCTGGTTGTTCACGAACTCGACACTGAACGAAGGGCCTTCGATCCGATAGGCGTGGCCGATGCCCGGCTCGAGCGGCCCCAGCCAGGCGAATCGCACGGCGTCCCAGCCGCCGGCCCCCGATTCGATGAGCCGCAGCCGCTCTGCCGCCACGTCCTCGGGCATCGTGCAGGCGTACGTCTCGACCAGTTCGCGCAACACGTCGCGCTGCGCTGGCTCGAGGTCGGCATGGGCGATGCCGGCCGGCGGATCGAGCGCCGGCTGCGGTTCGCCCGCGGCCCGGATCTCCCGCGGCGCCTCCGCCGCGAGTACGGCCTGGTCTCGCTGGGCCGCGTCGAGCGAGCGCACGAGGTCGAAGGCGAGCGCCTCCTCGTCGCCGAGCACGCGGTGGCCGGCCTCCGGCAGGCCGGCGAACGTCGTCTTCACCTCGGCTGGATTCGCCCCCAGGAACTGCGGCGTCGAATCGACGACGACACCGTCGCGCACGACGATATTGAACGACAGGTGATGCCCCTCGATCGAGAGTGCCCACGTGCCGCCCTCGGCCGGCGTGCCGTAGATCGTGAAGAAATACCGCTTCGGATCGCGGATGTTCTTGGCCCGCGAGCCTTCGATGATGCGGAGGACCCCGTCGAGGCTCATGATGTCCCGGGCCTTGTCATAGCCGGCCTCCGACAGGGAGGCCCGCAGCAGCGCAAGCGCCGCCCGCTCCTGTGCCGCCGTCATGTCGCGGAGCTGCACGCCCTTCCGCTGGGGCTTCGGCACGAAATGCCAGTCGGTGCGCGACGCATCGTCGAACGGCCGCATGGCTCGGGCTCGCTGCCCGGCGTCAAGCGTCTCGACCCACTCGGTCGCGGCCTCGGCGAGGGGAAGGACGACGGTCGCCTGCATGGCGGCGCGCGGCGCGAGTGCCGTGGTGGCCAGAGCGAGCACGACCAGGCAGGCCACGACCCAGCGTCGACGGTCGCGCATCATGGGTTTTCGTGGGGCCTTTCGTGGGTTCAGTCGTGGCCGCGGTGTGGATCGCGGTCGTGGTGGGCCTGGTCGACGTGTACGTGCACATGCGGGCAAGCTTGAAAATACCCGTCCCACGCGTCATCCGACACCCCGGCCCCGTCGAGATACAGGCTCCACAGTCCTGGCAGCCGGGCCAGGACGCGGAGCCCCTCGTCGCCGATCGGCACGTCGATCAGGTGGAGGGTGCGGAGCGCGGGGAGTTCCGAAACGGCCACACACACGTCGATGCCGGCGAGGGCCGGGCCGCCGATCCGCAGGCTCCGCAGGTGCTCGAGCGTTGACAGCATGCGAATCCCCGCCGCCGTGCAGGCCACCTGGGGAACGTTCAGATCGCTGAGTTTCGTGCAGGCTGCGAGCCGCCGGAAGCCCGCATCGGTGAGGGGCGATTCACGCAGGACGAGCCGTTCGAGATCGGGCAGCGTCGTCAGAATCTCGACCCGCTCGTCGTCTACGACCCCGCGTTCGAGCACGAGCTCGCGCAAGCCCACGAGGCCACGGAGCGAACTCCATTCAGTATCCGAGAGCGGCGCTGGTGCCACGAGCCGAGTGGCCCGCCCGGTCCGCACGGCTGCCGCCTGCGCGATGACGCCCGTGGGCGCGGCCTGGCTGCAGCCGGTCGCGACCGCCGTCACGACCGCAGCCAGCCATTGGAGCCTCATCGTCTCCTCCGGGCGGCCGGTCGAGGCGACTGGTGGGCGACCCGGTACGCCGACGGGGTCAGCCCCATGATCCTGCGGAATGATCGGGTGAAGTGGGCATGATCGTGGAAGCCGCACGCCAAGGCGATCACGGCGATCGTGTCGTGCGACTCCGCCAGGCGACGACAGGCCGCCTCCACCCGCACCCGCAGAAAATACTGCCGGGGTGACGTCTGCAGCATGCGCCGAAAGACACGATCGAAGTGGCTCAGTGACATGCCGGCGATCCGTGCCCACTCCCGGCTCGAGCGATCCTCGTCGGGCCGCGCATGCATACGTGCGATGACCCGGGCGAGCGGAGCCACGGTGCCGGGCCGCTCGCGAACCTGCTCGAGCCGCCGCGTCACGCCGGCGATGCCGACGACCCGTCCCGCACGGTCGCACAGCGGCACCTTCGTCGTCATCACCAGCCGCGGCGAGCCCTCCCGCTCCGGTGCGCTCTCGATCCGGTTGACGATCGGCCGTCCGGAGCGGATCACGGCCGCATCATCGCGGGCGTATTCAGCGGCGCGGCGTTGGCCGAAGAAGTCGCGGTCGGTCTTGCCGAGTGCATCGGCCTCCGTCGCCACGCCGCAGAACTCGCAGCCGAGCCGGTTCAAGGCGACGAACCGCCCGTGCCGGTCTTTCGCGAAGAACGACACGTCGGGGAGCAGATCGAACAGCCGCGCCACGTCGCCACCAGCTACCTGGCCCCAGAACGCTTGTCGAACTCGTGCACCCATAGGAGTGGATTGTGCAAGCCGGCGGGGCGCCGATGCAAGACGTCGGCATGCGGGCGGCGTAGCCTGCAATGCACCTCTCGACGGTCACTCCCGATGGCAGACATTCCCGATCCCTTCCGCGACGCCCGCCGCACCGCCGGCGTCCTCGGCCTGCCGACCGACCGCGAGACGATTCCGCTGATCCTGCGCCACGAGGACGTGCGGAAGGCAGCCAAGGACTGGCAGACGTTCAGCTCCGACGCGCCGTTCCGCGTGCCGATCCCCTCGGAAGAGCACCTGCGCAGCGTCCGGCAGTTGCCGATCGAGACCGACCCGCCGGAGCATGGCGAGTATCGCGATCTCGTGGAGCCGTTCTTTCTGCGTGCCAAACAGCCTGCCTTCATCGCCCGTGTCGAGTCGATCGTCGATCGGCTGCTCACCGAGGCGCTCGCCCGCGACGCGACCGAGGCGGTCGATGCGTTCGCGTTGCCCCTCCAGTCGCGGGCGCTCACGGTGCTCCTCGACGTGCCTGAAGCAGAGGCCGAGCGATTCATCGGCTGGGGCGTCCACGTGTTCCACGGTGAGCATGGTGGAAAGCAGGCGGCCGAACTGGAGCGGTATCTTGGCGAGCAGTTCGACAAGGCGGCCGCGGATCCCGGTGACGACTTCTACGGGCTGCTCACGAAGGCGAAGGTTCGGGGCCGGCCGCTGACGCGGGCCGAGCAGCTCGGCTTCGCGAACCTCATGTTTGCCGGCGGCCGCGACACGGTGATCCACAGCATTGCCTGTGCGATCGGGTACCTCGCGGATCGTCCCGAGGCGCTTCCCTTCCTGCGGACTGACCCGAGCCGGGTCGTGCTCGCGAGCGAGGAGTTTTTTCGCGTCTTCATGCCGCTCACGCACATCGGCCGGGTCTGCCCGGTCGAGACGGATGTGCACGGCATGACCGTCAAGGCCGGCGACCGCGCCAGCCTCTGCTGGGCGGCGGCGAATCTCGACGAACAGGCCTTCGCTGCCGCCGACGAGATCCACCTCGACCGGCGGCCGAATCCGCACGTGTCATTCGGGTTTGGCGCCCACCTCTGCCTCGGCGCCGCCCATGCCCGCACCGTGATGCGCACGCTGCTCGAACGGCTCTGCAGCCGCGTCGAGCGGATCGAGCTGATTTCCAAGATCGATCGTGTCGAGCACACGACCGCCTACGATCGGCCGCTCGGATACGAATCGCTCGTCGTGCAATTCCACCCCCGGACCGGCTGAGGCGATCAGGGATCGACGACCACCGCGACGGGCAGGGAGTTCCCGAACGTCTTCCAGTCCTTGAACGTCCAGACGACCTGCTTTTCGGGCGTGACCTCGATGATCTGCGGATTGTCGGGGCCGGCGTGGCAGTTGATGAACCGCGTGTTGCCGTTTGCCAGGCGCTCCACTTGCGTCACCCACGCCAGCGTGATGCCCTCGAGATCATGCTGCTCGATCTTCCACGCGATCTGCTTGTCGGGCGTGACCTCGAGCACGGAGTGGCCGTTGCCCGTGCCGATGAGCGTGTTGCCGTCGTCGAGCCGCACGGCCGAATAGACCTGATCGCCGAATGCGTCGGGGCCGTGTCCACCCTTCGGGGGTTTGTCGAACAGCGGCACGTCGTATTCCCAGATCACCTTCCCCTGCCCGTCGTACTCGCGGACCACGCCGTCCTTCTCATGGGCCACGAGATACGTGCCGGCGGCGGTCTTCCGGGCGTTGCGGGTGTCGGAATGCGCCGACCGCGTCGTGACCGTGAGCGGCACCGTGCGGACGACGCTCCCCTCCCGGTCGATCTCGATGATCCGGGCCGGCCCCGACTCGACGATCATCGTCGTGCCGTCGGAAAGCCGCTCGAAGGCATGCACTTCGACGCTGCGGCCGGCGTTGCCGTTGCGCTTCGCGTTGTAGTCCCAGACCGGCTTGCGGTGCTCGTCGAGCTCCACGATCCGTGTCCAGCCGTCCTGGTAGAGAATGTGGCCGTCGGGGAGCAAGTGCAGATCGTGGATCGCCCCCACCGGCAGCCGCCACTCGACCTTCCCATCGGGGGCGATCGAAGCGAGCGTTTTCGTGGAGGAGTCGGCCGCGATCACCCGCCGCGGCGTGCCGGTCTGCACGGCGGTCGGCGGAGCGTCGGCCAGCGCGACCGCCGGCAGGAGCATCACCAGCAGGAACGGATGCTTCACGCGATGATCTCCCGGATGGGCTGCACGTGCTCGACACCCACGAGCTTCTGGTCGAGGCCGCCGAAAAAGTAGCTCAGTCGATTGGGATCGAGGCCCAGCTGATGGAGGACCGTGGCGTGCAGGCTCCGCACATGGAAGCCGGTCCTCCCGTCGTGTTCCGGCGTGATCGCCGCGGCGCCGAGTTCGTCGGTCTCCCCCACGCTCACGCCCCCCTTGATCCCGCCGCCGGCCATCCACATCGTGAATCCGAACGCATTGTGGTCGCGACCCGTCCCCTCGGCATACTCGGCCGTCGGCTGCCGGCCGAACTCGCCCCCCCAGATCACGAGCGTGGTGTCGAGGAGACCCGTCCGCTTGAGATCGGTGAGCAGCGCCGCGATCGGCTGGTCGGTGTTGCCGGCATGGAACTCGTGGTTTTTCACGAGGTCGCCGTGGGCGTCCCAGTTGTCGTCGTTGTGCGCGCCGCCGGAGTAGAGCTGGATGAACCGCACGCCCCGCTCCACGAGCCGCCGCGCGAGCAGGCACCGCCGGCCGAAATCGGCCGTGCGCGGGCTGTCGAGGCCGTAGAGTTTTTTCGTCTCCTCCGATTCGCCTGCAAGATCGACCGCCTCCGGCGCGTGCTCCTGCATCTTCCAGGCGAGTTCGTAGGCGGCGATCCGTGCGGCGAGCTCGGTGTTGTCGCCGCGGGGGAGCAGGTGCGCCGTGTTCGCCTCACGGAGGGCGTCGAGCATCGCCCGCTGGGCCTCGAGCGACATGTCGTCGGGCGGGGCGAGATCGAGGATGGGTGCGCCCTTCGACCGGAGGAGCGTGCCCTGGTACGTCGCCGGCATGTAGCCGCTCGACCAGTTCTTCGCGCCGGAGATCGGGCCGCCCGTGGGATCGAGCAT
>RFUD01000140.1 GCA_009923125.1 Planctomycetia bacterium | reverse complement strand
CGCACGCTGATGGCGGAAGCGGGGAGGTTTCTCGGCCTCGGCGTGCCGATTCTCGTCGGCCATTCGCGAAAAGGTTTCCTGGCCAAGACGCTCGAGCAGGACCTCGGCCGGCCGCCCACCCTCGATGAACTCGACGCCGCCACCGCCGCCACCGCCTGCGATCTGGCCAGGCAGGGCATCCAGATCATCCGCGTCCACGCCGTGGGCACGGTGCGGGAGGCTCTCAGACGCGGTACACGCAGTCCACGTCCTGGAGCACGACGACCCGTCGACCCGTGATCGTCCGCAGCCGATCGCAGAATACGACATGCTCGGAAAGCACCCGTTCCTGATCGTAGCCACTTCCGTACGTCGTCCAGCGAATACGACGATCTCGCAAAATCTCCGTGGGCACGAGCGCCAGCCCTCCGAATGCAGCGGCGACATCCACGATCGGCCGATCCGCGGGAATGAGCATCCGGCGGTCGTCAGGTCGCCCGCCGTCCCGACAGCGGCGGCAGCGGTCGAAGGCGCAGAACGGATGATGGTGCCGATGATGGGCATCCTGAAATGCGAACGTGTCGAAATAGTGGCCGGCGAGAGCCAACGCGGGGCTCGTTGGGCACCGCACTGCGTCTCCGGGAAGCTGGTCGGCGCGGCACAGTTGCTGCGTGTAGCAGGTGAGCATGCCGATCGATTCCGGCCGCGGATCGAGCGCACGCGCCGCGAACACCCGGTCGAGCAGGTCCTCTGGAAACAAGATGTCGCTGTCCAGCAGCAGCGTCCACTCGTGTTCGCCCGCGGGCTCGTCGGACATCGCGGCATCGACGATGAAGGATCGCATCCGGGCGAGCGGCATCACGCGACCGTAGTTCTGACCGCCGGGCCGTCGAAGGTAGGGAATGGCGAGGCTGCGGGATTCGAGCCGGCCCGACCGGCCTTGGAGGAATCCGGCGAGCAGCATCGCCGTCGCGTCGGAAGAGTCATTTTCGAGGAAGTGGTAGCGGAGCCGCAGTCCCCGCCGTTCCCAGGCCTCGAACCGGTCGAATGCGTGGGGCAGATACTCCGCGTTGTCGCGGAACATGGCGACCACGGCGATCGCATCGGGAGCCTCCCCCACGGGCTTGGGAATCGCCCGGTTGCGATCCGCACGGATCACGATGCGCTGCCCCGGGCGGTCATACTCGACGTGTGGCTGCAGCAGTTTCCACTGACCCGTGAAGTGCACCGACTTGGCGGTCGTCACGGCCGCCCGCACATCCCAGAAAGTGCGGTTGTAGTCGTCAGGGAGGCGGACGGCACGCGGCCCAAGCCCGAGCATCACCATGTTCCAGTACGTCGAGCCGGGAACGAACTCGTTCACCTCGGGGTAGCGACCGCACACGTCGTCGAACTCGGAGCGGAGGTCGCGCCGCAGGTAGATGAATCCGGGCTCCATGAGCACGGGCTGGTCCGGAGGGCCCGCGGGGTTGAATCCGTATCGCCGCAGATCGCCGAGCACCGGGTCCAGCGGAAGCGGATTGGCCACCCAGAGAAGGTCGGCATCCGGAGCGATACGCCGGACCTCGCAGAGGTCAGCGACCACGTCGGTATCGGGATCCATGTACAGCGCTTCGCGCAGACCGAACTCGCCGAGAAGTCCGGCACGGAGTGCGTCGAAGGCGAGCAGCCTCCTGCCGGCGTGGTGATCGTCAAGCGGTCGGCAGATCACCGTATGCCATCCCCTGTCGAGGAGTTTCCCAACTGTCCGCCCTTCGGCAGCGGGTGCCGATGCAGGTTCGGTGACCACGAGGATGTGCCGCCTGACGAACCCTGAGCAGTGCGCATCGACGAGGCTGGCGAACCGCGGCAGGACATCGTCGATCCATGCATCGGCCTTGCAGATCGTCACGATATCGAGCGGCTCCGCCCGGCGCGGGCTCAGAGAAACCGCGGCCATGGCACGCCCTCCCGGATTTCGTCGTGCGTCCATTGCGTCCACGCCAGCCAGTGGAGCCAGGCCGTGCGGTCGGGTGTCACGACCTCGTCTGGATGGTGGCCGGTGACGTCCCACGCCATCGCCCCCTCATCCATGGTCACCGTCGGGATCCCGGCGAGGACCGTAGCCACAGCGATGCTCGAGTTGAGCGTCACCGCGAGCCGGCAACCCTCCCAGGATCGCGTGATCGTCAGGCGCGCCGCGGCGCACGACTCGGCCGGCTGCCGGATCGCCTCTGGATGGGGACGGAAATCGGTGCACCGCGGGGCAGCCACGGAATACCATGCCCCGAGCGTGGCATAGCGCGTTGAATAGGTCTCGGTCTGGCCGCAGAGGACCGTCCGCTCGCCTCCCCTCCGCCAGGGATGAACCGCGACTCCATACCGCTCCCAGCGCGAGCCCTCAGGCGCATCCGGTACGCGATGGTCGCCGCGGCGGCCATGCCCACCAAGCACGAGTGACACCCAGGCAGCCGGGTCGCCAAAACTACAACGGTCGATGAGCAGGAAGGGTCCGTGCGCCTCCACGGCCCGCCAGCAGTTGGTGCCCAACAGGATCGGAAGACCGCTTCCGAACCGCTCGCGTGCCTGCGTGACAGCGTAGGGAACACCGATTCCACGCAGCCCTTCGGCGATCTTCGGCGCGAGTTCCCGCTGCCACGCGATCCGGGGCTCGACGTGGATCACGGCACGGGCACTCACGGTGTTGCCTTCCCCTCGCGTTTCACCGTTCCAACCACGGCTCGTGCCGCTGGAAATGGGCCCGGTGTTCCTCGAACGATTCTCTGTCGGTGGTCACCGGCGTCACGGCGATCGCCTCGTCGATGGCGGCGAGCGCCCGATCCCAGTCACCGACGCGCGCGCACGCGGCAGCCAGCGTGTCGAGGGAGTTGGCACGCCGCGCGTCGTCGCGGCCGGCAATCCCCAGAGCCTCCTCCGCGAGCGGCCGGGCCCGCGACGCGTCGTCCGCACCGGGAACGGTCGCCAGATACCATGCCAGGGTATTCACGACGTCCCACCTGCCGATGCCCGGAACCGTCGGTGGCGATGGGGCGGCGTAGAGCGCCTCCAACTGCCCGAGGACGGCGACGGTGTCGGCGAACCGTTTCTTCTCAGCCGCCGTCCCCTGCAGGTTCCACAACTCCCGGCCGAGATCATCGGGCGTGGCGGCGAACGCCCGTGCATACGCCTTCCCGGCCTCGGCGTAGCGGCCGGCCTGCTCGAGGGCCTGCCCTCGCGTCCGCGCACCCTCCGGGCTCTCTTGGAGGAGCACCGTCACCATTCCCCCTGCGCCCACTGCCAAGGCCACGATCACGGCGGCCGCCACAGCGATCCAGCGCCGGCGGGCCGTGGGTTCGACCTTCGGCGGCGGTTCGGTCGGTGGAGCGGCCGACACCAGGGCGGCAGAGCCCGCGTTGAGCAGCGGTCGGGCGGCAGCCTCCACAGCCCGGACCATCTCGGTGCACGACTGGAACCGCTTCGCGGGATCGACGCGAAGTGCCCTCCCGAGCACGATCGCCTCCGCGGGCGGGAGCGCCGAGAGATCGAGGGTGCCATCGACCTTGCTGCGGATGATCGCTGCGGGGTTGACTTCCGCGTATGGAAGCCGCCCCGTGCGGAGTTCGACGTAGGTCACGGCAAGACAGTACTGGTCGGTCGTAGGAGACGGATCGTAGGGCTTGGTCACCATCTCCGGGGCGGCGTAGGCGAGGCTCGCCATGTTGTTCGACGTGGCACGCACCTCTCCCTGCACTCTGGCCAGGCCGAAGTCGCACACCTGGACGACGTCCCCCACGAGGAGGATGTTTTGGGGCTTGATGTCGCAGTGCTGGATGGCGACGACGTTGTCGGTCAACCGCCGCGACCCGCTGTTGAAGTGGTCGAGCGCTCGCGCCGCCTCCTGCATCCATTGCAGCAACTGCGGCAGCGGAAGGCCCTGCTCGCCCGCTGCGAGGGCCTCACGCAGCCGGTCGTGGAGCGTCTGGTCGCCGAGGCCCATCGCCACGATCAACTCCAGCGCGGCAAGATCTTGGCCTGCCGGGTGCGTGGACTCATCACGCTCCTCCGCGATCCCGCGGTCGGTTGTCGATCGGTCCGGCCGCACCGCGAGGATGCGCTGCTCGGCAGCGGCGAGTTCCGCATCGTCGAGCACACGGCCGTCGCTCGACTTCAGCCACACGCCGAATAGCGGCACGATGTGGGCATGGTGGACGTTCTTGATCGTCTGCAGTGCCCGGTACTCACGCCCTCCCTCGCGGCGGTCGAGATTGGCGAGAACCTTGATCGCCACGTTCATGCCGCCGGGCGCCGTCGCCTTCCACACCTCGCCGAAGCCACCTCGGCCCAGTCGCTTCATCAGCCTGTAACCGGGCAGGATCACGTCACCGGGGTGGTAGGGAAACGCCGTCGGCCGATCGCCGTGCTCCCCCGGCGGCACCGGCCCGGTCGCCTGCACGACGAACTCCACCGGCCGCTGGTCGCCTGCCGGGGGGGGCTGCGTCGGGGTGACGGCGAGGTCTGGCTCGTGGCGGTCCATGCGCGGATGGTGGTGCCGGTTTCCGCCCGGAATCAGGGTCCGGCGGCCGACCCGATGGAAAGCGGGATCGACATATACGGTATCAGAGCGGCAGGGGAGACGGTGGGGTGCTGGCGGGAAGGCCCGGCGTTGCCGCGGCCGTCGTCTCCCTGCCGTGTCATCCGCGGGACGGCCGCCACGACGTGGTCGATGACCTCGTCGAGCGACACGACGCCGTCGGCTGCGGCGGGCGAGCCGGCCGCGAGGACGTCGAGCAGCGCCCGGGTGAACGCGCCGTGGCCCCACGTCTCGGATTCGAAGCTCTGTTCGTCGTCGGCGGCGGCGGCGAGCACGAGAATCATGTTTTCCTGAAACTCGCGAAGCGCCGTGCCGCGGGAGGCCGGCCCCAGGGCGCCTGAATGGCACGTATCGACGATCGCGATCTTGCGGCAGGGAAGGTTGGCGAGCGGCTCGAAGTCTTTCCACGTGACGACGCCGCCACGGGGCACGCAGGCAGCGCCCGACTCGACGAGATCGGCGTCGTGGCAGAGATACGAATAGCCGCGCCCGTCGCGCGCATCGACGAGGCCGTGCCCGGCGAGGAACACGACCACCACGTCGTCGGGCTGGATGCCGGCGGCGGCGGCATCGCGGAGCGTTCCCAGGGCCGACGACCAGCCGGCCTGGGTCACCTCGCCGTCCGCGAGCAATTCACCGCGCGCCGCCTCGTAGAGTTCGCCGGCCCCGCCGACGAGCCGGCCGCGAACCGTCTGCGCATCTTTCACGGCGTAGGCAAGCGGCTCGAGCTTGAACTCGACAAGCCGATCGGCGTGGAGAAAGCGATCGACGCCCGCGGCGAGCACGTGGAGCCGCGGCTTGCGGGGCCGCATCGGCGCGGCCCCCGGCGCCGCGATCATCACTTCGCCCACCTCCGTCGAGCCCGCGGCGGTGCGCACGTAAACCTGCACGAGATGCCTTTCCTCCGCGGGCAGGGACACGCTCCACTCATACTCGTGCACGAGCGGCGTGCCGGCGGCGGCCGGCCTGACCACGAGCCTGGGCTCCCCGGCGGCGACCACGCCGCTGGCATACGCCCGCGCCGCGGCGATCTCGACCCCCTCCGGAATCTCGACGCGGGCCGCCACCTTGAGCGCCGGCCCCGTCGCCTCGCGCAGCGCCGTCGGCGCCGTGATCCGGACGTCGGGCGTCGACGCGATCAGCCTCGGCAGCACGATGGCCGACGACTCCGGCACGTCGCGGTCGGCCCGCTTGAGAGCTGCGCCGACACTGCCCGCTTCCAGGAGCCGCGACATCACGTCGGGCCGTTCCAGCCGCCGGCGAAACTGCGCCGCCCGGAAGAACCGCGGGAGCTTGTCGACGCCCCGGTTCTGCAGCCAGCCGAAGAGCGTGTCGCCGTTGGCGCTCGCCGCGTAGTAGCCGCGGGGCGACCAAAACGCCCATTCGCGGTTGGCCGCCACGTGCAGGGCTGCGACATTCTCCCAGGCGGGTCGGCGGTTGAACGGCTCCGCAGCCTTTCCGGCACGGCTGGTGAAGAAGCCGAATTGCGCGTCCCAGCCGCATTCCGCCAGCGCCTTGATCACGGCATCACCGACCGCGACCTCGGGGGCATCGGGGGGCATGCCGGGCTGGATTTTCTCGATCACGTCTCCCACCCGGACGTCGCGTCCCGCCAGCGGGCCGGCCTCGTCGATCGATGCGACGACGGCCTTACCGTTTTCCACGCGCAGCCCGAGGCCGAACCGCTCGAAGAGCGGCGTGCCCTGGCCCGCGCCCGCCAGCGGCCAGAGCATCACCATGCCGTCGCGTCCGCCGCTGGCAAGCCAGCCCATATCGGGCGAGACGGCCAGCGACCGCACGCCGTCTTCGTGGCCGCGATACCAGCGCACCAGCGGGCTCGGCCCCTGGGCGACGAGTTCGTGAATGAAGATGCCGCGGTCGGTGCCGAGGGCGACCGCCCACGGCTCGGCGGCGTCGGGCCGTGCGAGCCAGCAGACGCACCGGTCGACCGGACCAAGCCTCCCCTGCCAGCCCGCAAACTCGATCGATCCTGCCGCCATGCCGCCGCGCTCGAGTCGCCACGCCTCGG
>RFUD01000139.1 GCA_009923125.1 Planctomycetia bacterium | reverse complement strand
GCCGGGGTGGCCGGCACAGGCGAGCGCGTCCTTGTAGTTGAAGCCCGCCGCCTCCACGCGGACGAGCGGCCCGTCGGCGTCGGATGCCGCGGCGTTCGCCGCGGGCAGCGGCGCGACTCCGCCGGACACCGCACCCGCGGCATCACGGGCGACGAGCCAGCAGGTTTCCGCGTCGCCATCGATCGACTGCACGCGCTGCGGGGGCATGGGCTGCGGGTTCATGGCACGATCCGCTGGAGGCGGGCTGGAGCGCGGACGGGGCGGTGTCCGCGAATCGGGAAGGCGGTATACTCCCGCTCATCCCGGTTCACACCGGCGGGAAGGCCGATCCGGCCCTCCCAGAATATCCCGCACCGCCGCCTTCAGGAGCCTTCCGCCATGGGACAGCACGCCCTCGAATTCACTGACGCCAACTTTCAGAGCGAGGTGCTCGACTCCCCGGTGCCGGTGCTGGTCGACTTCTGGGCCCCGTGGTGCGGCCCCTGCCGGATGATCGGCCCGACGATCGAGGAACTCGCGGCGGAGAACGTCGGCACGTTTCGCGTCGGCAAGGTGAACGTTGACGACAACAACCGCGTGGCGATGGCCTACAACGTGGCCAGCATCCCGACGATCATGATCTTCAACGGCGGGCAACTGGTGCAGCAGTTCATGGGCGTGCAGCCCAAGGTCCGGCTGCAGCAGGCCCTCGACGAGGCCAAGGCGTAGGGCCTTCCTACGGCGCGATCTCCACGAGGCGGCCGCCGCCGGCGAATCGCCTGGAGCGGTCGCCGTCGAGAAAGTCGGCGAGGTTGTGGCGACCACCGGGCTGCCGCAGTTTCTCCACGGCCTTGGCCTCGATCTGCCGCACCCGCTCCCGGGTGACGCTGAAGATCGAGCCCACTTCCTCGAGCGTGTACGCGTAGCCGTCGGTGAGCCCGAACCGCATCCGCAGGATCTCCCGCTCGCGGTAGGTGAGGTCGCCGAGGGCCCGGCCGATCGAGTCCCGCAAGGATGCGTCGTTGATCTCCCGCAGCGGGTCCACGTCGCGGTGATCGGGCACGATGTCCCCATACCCGGCCTCCTCGCCGTCGGCGAGCGGCTGATCGAGGGACATCGGCTGGCGCGACATCCGCCACACGCACGTCGCCTCGTCGATCGACAGCCCACCGAGCTTCGCCAGCTCCTCGACGGACGGCTCACGGCCGTGCTGTTGGCGGAAGTCGCGGGCGAGGTTTCGCAGCTTCGACATCGTATCGACCATGTGCACGGGCACGCGGATCGTCCGGCTCTGGTCGGCGATGGCCCGGGTGATCGCCTGCCTGATCCACCAGGTCGCATAGGTCGAAAACTTGAATCCCCTGGCGTGCTCGAACTTGTCCACGGCCCGCATGAGCCCGGAGTTGCCCTCCTGGATGAGGTCGAGGAACGTCAGGCCACGATTGCGATAACGCTTGGCGATCGACACCACGAGCCGCAGGTTGCCCGCCGCCAACTGCCGCTTCGCGGCGTCGTAGCGGGCCTGCAGGTCGTCGAGCCGCAGGAGCCGCTTGGCGAGCGTGCGGCGGCTTTCCCGCACGGCGAGCAGCAGCCGCCGCTCGTCGCGGCCGAACGCGGCCCCGGCGGACGAGCGGACGGAGTCCTCGCGCACGGCCTCGATGCGCCGCCCGACGTCGCGCAGCCGCTTGAGGAGCGGGTACAGCCGCTGGATGCGCAGGTTCATCTCCTCGACCAGCCGGACCGCCTTGCTTCGCTTGCGCACGAGCTGCCGCCAGGCCTCGCGCCGCGTGGCCAGCGGCGTGCGACGGGACATCGCCGTCCGAAACAGCGCCCGCTTCTCCTGCTCGAGTCGCCGCAGCGTCTCGAGGTTCGGCCCCAGCCGGCGGAGCGTCCGCTTCTTCTCGGCCGTGTTCGTCACCGAGACCTCGATCGTGCGATCGAGCCGCAACCTTCCGGCCTGCACCTGCTCCAACAGGCCGATCGCGCCGGCCAGCACGAGGTCGTTGCCGAGCATCATGTGCCGGAACCGGCGACGCCAGAGCTCGATCTGGCGGGCATGCGACACCTCGGTCTCGCGGTTGAGCAGGGGAATGCCGCCCATCTGCAACAGGTAGAGACGGACGGGGTCGTCGATGTGGCCGACCTTGCGGGGACCGACGGGCTTGGGTGTGGCGCGACGCATGGAATTTCTCGCGGGGGAGGGGCCGGGGGTGTCGAGGTGTGCGGTCAGCCAGTGCATCCGCGGTGCCAAACGCCGGGCCATCGCCACCCGCCTCGAAAAAACCGCTGTTTCTTCGGAAAAAAAAGCTGTTCGAGCCGTCCGCGGGCGGCGGCGGGGCCGGCCGTCGTGTCGCCTCCGGGCGACAGTGGACCCAACTGAGGGTCGCGCCGCGGCGACATGCCTCGCCGGCGGACCGCCGCAAAATCGGCCTCGTCAGCGGGCCGTCGCAGAGTTCATAATCGATGGAAGAGCCGCGCAAGGCGTCCGGAAAACATGGTCCGGAACCTGCGGGCCGTCGTGGCCACGGTCGGCGCGACGACACCACAGACCCATCGGGCCCGAACAGCATGGAGATCGCCCTTCTCGCCCTGATTCCGCTCGTGCTGCTGGCCGGCATCGTGTTGTTCGCGGTCGGCAACCGCGGCTGGAACTGGGGCACGATCACCGCCGCCGTGCTCGTGCTGCTCGCGAGTGCCGGCTACACGTTCCTCGTCGGAATGCTCGGGCAGCGCGAGCGGGCGTGGCGTGAAATCGTGACCGGCTACCAGGCCGCCCTCGCCCGCGAGCGCGACGCCCTCGTGCCGGGCGGTGACAACAAACTGGTGCCTGACGGGGCGCGCAAGTCGATCGCGGCCCTCCATTCCGAGCGGGCACGCTGGCAGCGGGTCCGCGACCGCGTCGAGTCGTGGCGCGGCCGCCACTGGCAAAAAGCGGCGTTCGAGCCGCCGGTCGTCGGGCCCGACGGCACGGTCAAGGCGGGGCGGTTGACCATCGAGGACGTGGACAAACTGACGATCAACGAGGGCGCGGAACTCTATCTCTTCGATGCCGCACCGATCGAGGAAAACGGCCGTTTCCTCGGGGCTTTCGGGGTCGAGAGCGTCAACGGCAACACGCTCACGATCGTGCCGGCCCTGCCGCCGAGCGACAGCGACGTGGCACTCTGGCGGACGCCCCGCGAGGAGGTGGCCGTGTACGAAGACCTCCCCGTCGACCGCTGGCTCGCGTTCCACCGCACCGTCGCCCCCGGAGCCGAGGCGGACACCGGGCATCCGGTGACCCCGCCCGAGCAGCGCAAACTCGATCCGGAGGAGATGCTCAAGCACCTCGAGGGTGAACTCGAGGAACTGCGGCAGCATGCGACCGCGGTGCCCGAGGAAGAATGGCCGAAGATCATCGCGGGCCTCGAGTCGGGCGAAATCCTCCCGGGCACCTACTGGGCCACGGTCCAGTTCAAGGAATCGCGGGAGCTGCCCCGACCGGGCCACGAGCCGGAGCAGTTCGAGCCCGGCCGACGGGCGACCTTCGACTTCGAGACCGCCCGCAAACTCCAGGCCGACGGCGCCGCCGACATCGTGTCGCTGGAGCGCAGGCGGCCGTTGGCGGATGCCCAGACGTCGATCCGCGGAAGCGACTACACGCCGGCGGGCGACGAGCGGCCGGCGATCCGCACCGAGGGGGCCACCTTCATGCGACGGATGCTGGAGTCCGACATCGCCTCGATCACGGCGATGCGGGACCGACTCAAGGAGGCGAAGGTCAGCGCCGACGGGCAACTGCAACTCGCGGTCCGGGAAGGGGAGGACCTGACGGCCGACCGCGACCGGTGGATTGCCGACGCCCAGGCGTCCGATCGCGTGGCCGCGAGGTTCGAGGCACGCCTGGCCGAGGCCGGCACGGACCTGTCCGCGGTGGAGACCGCGATCGTCGAACTCGGCCGGGAACTGTCCGGGGCCTCGGGCCTGCTCGTCGACGCGATCGACGCCCGGGCCCCGGCACCAACGCGTCGCCCCGCGGCGGCGGCCCCCTGAGCCGACGTTCGCCGGCGGCCCTCAACAATCCCCGCCCGCAACGGCTACACTGCCTGGCTTCCGCCCCCAGGGAACCCGACCTCATGTCCAGCGTCGTCGCCACCGGTGACAACACGTCCCGCCTCCGCAAGGCCGTCCACCACCACAAGCTCGCGAGCAAGCGCGGCATGCTGGAGCGGATGTTCACGCTCTGGTTCCGCGGGTTCGTCTACAACCAGATCTGGGAGGATCCGCGGGTCGACGCCGAGGCCTTGCGACTCGGGCCCGACTCCAGCCTGCTCACGATCTCGAGCGGCGGCTGCAACGTGCTCAACTATCTGGTCCACCAGCCGAAGCGGATCGTGGCGGTCGATCTCAACGCGAACCACATGTCGCTGACGCGGCTCAAGCTCGCCGCGCTCGCCCACCTGCCCGACTACGAGTCGTTCTACAAGTTCTTCGGGTACGGCCGGCATCCCGACAACGTTCCGAACTATCGTCGCTACGTCCGCGATCACCTCGACCCGCTGACGCGGAGCTTTTGGGAATCGAGCGACTGGCCGGGCAGGGCGGTGGGGCCGAAACGGATCGGCTACTTCTCGCGCGGTCTGTACGACAAGGCGAAGCTCGGCCAGTTCTTCCGCGTGGTGCACGGGATCGCACGGACGACGGGCCGCGACCCCGCCAGGCTCGTGGCGGCGAAGACGCTCGCGGAACAGGAGCGGGTGTTCGACGAGACGTTCGGCCCGCTGTTCGACAACGCGCTGATCCGCTGGCTCGGCCGGCAGCCGGTCGCCGTCTACAGCCTCGGGATCCCGCCGAGCCAGCACCAGGCGATGCTCGACGAGCACGAGAACGACGGCGGCAAGCTGTTCGACATGTACAAGCAGCGGGTGCGGCGGCTCGCGTGCGGCTTTCCGCTCGACGACAACTACTTTGCCTGGCAGGCGTTCGGCCGGCGGTACGACCACGACGGCCGCCGCGGCCTGCCGGACTACCTGAAGCGCGAGAACTACGACCTCATCAAGTCGGTCGTCGGCAGGGTCGAGACCCACATCGCCTCGCTGGGAGACTACCTGCAGAACGAGACGCCGGGCGCGCTCAACGGCTTCATCTTCCTCGACAGCCAGGACTGGATGCCGCCCCAGGTGATCGAAGACCTGTGGAAACAGGTCGTGCGCGTCGGCGGCCCGGGCACCCGGGTGATCTTCCGCACGGCGGGGGAAAAATCGCCCGTGGAGTCCGCCCTCTCCCCGGAGACGCGGAGCCGATTTGCCTACGACGTCGAGCGGTCGCGGAAACTTCACGAGCAGGATCGCTCCGCGATCTACGGGATGTTTCATCTCTACGAGATGCTCCCGGCCTCATGAGTGGAGCCCCCGGGAGGCCGGCCGTGTCGTCATCCAACAACCGCGGCGGCGGCGCGGCCGACCAGGCCGTGGCCATGGACCGCATGTACCGCTTCACGCGGCACGTCTACGACCTGACTCGGGCCTACTACCTGCTCGGTCGCGATCGGCTGCTGGAGAAGGTGGCCACGGGGCCGGGCAGCGCGACGCTGGAGGTCGGATGCGGCACCGCCCGAAACCTGATCCGCCTGGCGAAGCGTCCGGAGGCCGGGGCATTGTTCGGGCTGGATGCCTCGCACGAGATGCTGGAGACGGCCGCGGCGAGCATCGAGCGCTCGGGCGTGGATCGGGGTCAGCGGCAGCCGATCGTGCTCCGCCAGGGACTGGCGGAGCAGCTCGACGCCCGCCGCATGTTCGGCCGTGACGCGCCGTTCGACACGATCTATTTTTCGTACTGCCTGTCGATGGTGCCGACCTGGCCCGGCGCGATCGAGGCCGCCCTCGCCAATCTCAAGCCCGGCGGCGAGATGCTGATCGTCGACTTCTGGGACCAGAAGGATCTCCCCGCCTGGTTCGCGGCGGGACTGAAGCGTTGGCTGTCTCTGTTCCACGTGCACTACCGGCCGGAGGTGCACGAAGCGCTGACGGCCCTGGGCGCATCCGGACGGGCCGCCGTGACGTTCGAGTCGGTGGCCAACCGGTACGCCTACATCGCGACCGTGCGGAAGCAGTGAGGCAGCGGACCGCGGCCGGCCCCCGCCGCCGCGTCACGGCAGCAGGAACACGAGGCCGGTGACGGTCGCGGCCTCGAGCGCCAGCCCCCGCTTGCTGATCGGAACGGCGGGCACCGTCCACGGGGCGCAGCTGCCCGGCCGGTAGTAGCCGAGCGGGTACACGCACTCCCACGGCAGTTCGACGCCCATCTTGTAGGGCAGGACGGGGAGCGTGGCGAAAAAGTGCGCGCCCGAGAGGATCGGATCGACCCAGCCGTACGAGTGTCCGTAGCGCTCGAGCGTCCAGTGCTCGAAATACAACGGCTTGTGGCAATAGCCCGCCGCCTTCCAGGTGAACGTGGTGCAGGCGAACCGCCGCGGCTGGTACGTCTCGCCTTCCAGCCGGCACTCGCAGGGATAGTCGTTCCCCGGCGTGCCGCCGACGCGAATGTCGAGGTCGATGTCGTCCAGCGTGTCTTCGCGGAGTTTCTTCAGCGCCTTGCGGCAGTCCTCGTCGGCGTCGCGACAGGCGTCGGAG
>RFUD01000138.1 GCA_009923125.1 Planctomycetia bacterium | reverse complement strand
CGGCCGGCTCGCGGTCTACACCGATCCGGCGAAGGGTGTCGGCGCGATGATCGAGCTCAAGTGCGAGAGCGCACCGGTCGCCAATAGCGAGGACTTCAAGAATCTGGCGAATGACATCGCCAAGACGCTGGCCCTCGGATCGGGTGCGAAAAACCCCGCCGACCTGCTCGCCCAGAAGAGCCTGGCCCACCCCGACAAGACGCTCGGCGAGCTCAAGGACGACCTGTTCAACCGGATGCGGGAGGTGTTCGACCTCGCGAGGATCTGCCGGATCGACGCGCCGTGCGGCGGCTATGCCCACCACGACGGCTCGAAGGCGGCGCTCGTCGAGGTGTCCGGCAAGACGACCACTCCCGAGGCGGCCACCACCGCGAAGGAGATCGCGATGCACGTCGTGGCGCTCGCCCCGCAGGCGGTGACGAAGGACGAGCTCGATCCTGCGGCGGTCGCCAAGGAGCGGGAGATCCTCACCGAAGCGGCCCGCGGCGAAGGCAAGCCCGAGAACATCATCGCCAAAATGATCGAGGGCCGGCTGCGGAATTTTTTCAGCCAGTGCGTGCTCCTCGAGCAGCCGTTCGTGAAGGACGACAAGCAGTCGGTCGGCCAGGTCGCGAAGGCGGCGGGAATCGACGTGAAGTCGATGCACAATTGGCAGTTGGGCCGCTAGTCGCCGGCCGATGGAAACCACTCCCTACGCCCGCGTGCTCCTGAAGCTCTCGGGCGAGAGTTTCGTCCGCGCCGGCGAGCGCGGCATCTCGATGGAGGAGGTGCTCCACGTCGCCCGGCAGACCTGCCAGGCGGCGGCCCGCGGCGTGCAGCTGGCGATCGTGATCGGCGGCGGCAACATCCTCCGCGGTGGCTCCTTCACCGCGGGCAATGCCGGCGTGCAGCAGGCGACCGCCCACTACATGGGCATGCTCGCGACCGTGATCAACGGCCTGGCGCTCCAGGACGCGCTCGAGAGCCTGGGTGCCCAGACCCGGCTCATGACGGCCATCCGGATGGACGGCGTGGCCGAGCCCTACATCCGGCGGCGTGCGCGGCGGCACCTGGAGAAGGGCCGGATCGTGATCCTCGCGGCCGGCACCGGCAGCCCGTTCGTGACCACCGACACCGCCGCCGCCCAGCGGGCGCTCGAACTCGAGGCCGACATCCTCATGAAGGCCACGCGGGTGGACGGCGTCTATTCCGACGACCCGGAGAAGAACCCGCACGCGATCCTGTACCGGGACCTCTCGTATCAGCAGATGCGGGAGCAAAACCTGCGCGTGATGGACGCGACCGCCATCTCGCAGTGCATGGAGCACGCCATGCCGATCCTGGTGTTCAACTACCGCAAGGAGGGCAACATCGAACGGGCCGTGGCAGGGGAGCGGGTGGGCACGCTCGTGAGCGGCCGCCGCGAATAAAGGCCGCAAAACCGGCCGAAATACCGCTCTTGCCGATCGCTTGACGCGGCCGCGGTCCCATCGGAAAATTTGGCCATCTCGCCGCCCGCCCGGTTTCCTCCCCCCCCCGAGGGCATCCCTCTATGCGAGCCACGCGCCGCCCGTCTGCCGCCGGACCGACCGCCTTCACGCTCGTCGAACTGCTCGTGGTGATCGCCATCATCGGCGTGCTGATCGGCCTGCTGCTGCCGGCCGTGCAGGCCGCCCGTGAGTCGGCCCGCCGCAGTTCCTGCACCAACAACCTCAAGCAGGTCGGGCTTGCGGTCGTCAACCATGAGGGCGTGAAAAAGGTGTTCCCCAAGGGCCGCGACACCCGCAGCCAGGGCGGCAGCCCGGAGGGCGACCCTCCCCGGCTGCGTGAGGCCTATTCATGGGCGTTCCGGCTCCTGCCCTTCATGGAGCAGCAGGCGATCTTCGACGCCTACGTTCCCACGGCCGCCGTCTACGACACCGCCAACGCCCGGGCCATGCGGACGCCGGTGGCCGGCTACTACTGCCCCAGTCGCCGGGCTCCGGCCAGCGACCGCAACTTCGACAACAACAACGACTCCCCTCCGAGCGGCAGCATCGGCGTGGCGGCGGGCGGCGACTACGCGGCGAATGCCGGCGCCTACTTCACCTACGCCTCCACCGATTCCTACCAGGGCGACGAAGCGGCCGATCCCCGGAACGTCGCGCTGTATGCGGGTCCGATCCACACGTTCTCCCGCATCAAGGCGGCACAGATCAGCGACGGCCTGAGCAAGACCTTCGCCATCGGCGAGCGGCACATCCCGCCCGCACAGGCGTCCTGGGCGCCGGACATGGTGCATTACCAGCAGGGCGACACGGCCTTCTTCGCCGCCGACACCCCGAACACGCAGTTTCGTGACACGCTCCGCGGGCTGGCGTCCGCCCCGGACGACACGAGTAGCCGCAAGTTCGGCAGCCGCCACCCGGGCATCACGAACTTCGTGTTTCTGGACGGCCATGTCGAAGCGATCGCCAACGAGACCGACTCCGACGTCCTGCGCTGGTATTGCACGATCGCCGACGGCAACGACCCGACGAAGCCTCCCGAAGACGCGGACGGTGGCACGTGACGCGACAGGCCCGCGACCAGGGGCGGCGTTCGCCGCCGGCCGCCCCACAGGCCGGCGGCAGGAAGGCACTCTGGGTGGGACTGCTCGCCGCGACGGCGGCCTGCGCCGTCGGCGGGTACTGGCTGTCACGTGGCGACGACCTGGTCGACAAGACGCTCGACATGGAGCGCACGCTGCTGGCCGGCGACGCCCCCGGGAGGGCCGGCAAGCGGGCTGTCGACGAGATCATCCGCAACGTCGATCGCATGGATCCGGCCGAACTCAAGCAGGTGCAGCAGACGCTCGAGGCGGAATGGCAGCGCGTTCGGGCGGCAGACATCGAGGCCTACTTTGCTGCGAAGCCCGATGAACGAGGGTCGATCCTCGATCGCAGCATCGACCGCACGCTGATGTACAAGGAACTGCGGTTCGCCGTGAATCCGAAGGCGTGGAGCAAGGACGGCCGCCGGCCCCGCAAGCCGAAATCGACGCCGCCCGCGTCCCAGGCGGGTGGCGGCGCGACGCCGGCGGAGAAGGCCGCCCAGCGGCAACTTCTCGAACGCTATGATGACGCCCTCCGGCAGCGGGCCCGCGAGCGCCGGATCGAACTGCCGGCCTGGCAGTAGTCGCCTCACGCGACTGCCGGCGGTCGTCACCAGGAGCCGCATGTGAGTCATTCGTCCCATGATCACCGCCACTATGCGTGGCCGCTGATCATGTGCCTGTGCGGCGTCGATTACTTCAGCACCCTCGGCTACCAGCCGTCGATCGCGTTCGAGGGGGCGGGCACGCTCGCGCCGCTGGCCACGCTCGTGCTCGTGCTCGTGACGCTGTTCGGGGCGCTCCCGATCTACCGGCACGTGGCCGAGGAGACGCCCGACGGCGTCGGATCGATCGGGATGATCGAGCGGATGTTCCGCGGCTGGGGGGCGAAGCTGGTGGTGCTCGTGCTGATCGGGTTCGCCGCGACCGACTTCGTGATCACGAAGACCCTCTCGGCGGCCGACGCGGCGGCCCATCTCATCAGCAACCCGCTCTACGCCACCCACGCACCCGCGTGGATGCAGGGGCAGATGCCGGTGACGATGTTCCTGCTCGTGATGCTCGGGGCGATGTTCCTCAAGGGCTACAGCGAGGTGGTGGGGCTGGCGACCGTGCTCGTGATCGCCTTCCTCGGGCTCTCGTTCATCGTCGTCGTCGCCGGGCTCATCTATCTCGTCGGCCACCCCACGCTGCTGCCCCACTGGATCGGCGAGATCACGTCGGGCAGCTACCACCTCGCCCATGCCCCGCTCTCCGGCAGCGGGCCGCTGGTGGCCATAGGGATCGCCCTGCTCGTGTTCCCCAAGCTCGCCCTCGGACTCTCGGGGTTCGAGACGGGCGTACTCCAGATCCATCTCGTGAAGGGCACCGCCGCCGACCCGGGCGACGAGCACGCCCGGATCGCCAACACGAAGAGACTCCTCGTCGCGGCGGCGCTGATCATGTCGTTCTTTTTGATCGGCTCGTCGCTCGTGACCGGCACCGACACGCTGATCCCCGCCGAGGAACTGCGGCTCGAGCCCGTGAAGGGCAAGGCGATCGACCGCGCACTCGCCTACCTCGCCCACGGGGAGAGCCCGCACCCGATCTGCCCGCTGTTCGGCAAGGCGTTCGGCACGGCGTACGACGTGAGCACGATCCTGATCCTGTGGTTCGCGGGCGCGTCGGCGATGGCGGGCCTGCTCAACATGGTGCCGCGATACCTGCCGCGCTACGGCATGGCGCCCGAGTGGGCCGGGGCCTACCGCCCGCTCGTCATCGCCTTCACGGTGATCAACCTCATCGTCACGCTCGCCTTCCGGGCAGACGTTTCGGCCCAGGGCGGCGCCTACGCCACCGGCGTGCTCGTGCTGATGACCAGCGCCTGCATCGCGTCGCTCATCCACATCCACCACAAGCTGACCACGACCCACGGCCACGTCGCATCCCTGTGGCTCAAGCAGGCCGGATTCGTGCTGATCACGCTCGTTTTCGTGTACACCACGATCGCCAACATCCTCGAGCGGCCGGACGGGATCATCATCGCGTCGATCTTCATCGGGTGCGTGATGGCGATCTCGTTCAGTTCGCGGTTCTGGCGGAGCGACGAACTGCGGCTCAAGGAGTTTCGCTTCGCCGACGACGCCGACCGGATGCTGTGGACCGACATCCTCGTCGAGGGCGCGTTCCGCGTGCTCGTGCCGCACCGGCCCGGCAGCCGCTCGCTCGCCGACAAGGAGGCGGAGATCCGCCGCAAGCACCGGATCCCGGAGACGGTGCCGATCGTGTTCCTCGAGGTCCACTACGGCGACGTGAGCGAGTTCCAGAACTCGCCCGTCATCTCGGCCCGGCAGGAGGGGAAGCGGTTCGTGATCGTGGCGAAGGACGTGGTCTCGGTGTCGCACACGATCGCGCAGGTGGCGATGGAGATGACGAAGGGGGGCGCGCCGCTCGACATCATCTTCGGCTGGAGCAAGGGGGGCAGTCTCAAGCTCGCGCTCGACTACGTGCTGTTCGGGCAGGGCGACATTCCCAACCGGGTCGTGGACCTGCTCGACAACGCCATCCCCGACCCCGACCGGCGGCCGACCGTGATCGTGGGCTGACGAGCATCCGCGAGGGGTCGGGCCGTGGCGACCGGGACGGTCGCCCCACGTGGGGCAAGCGTCTCGCTTGCCGGTGGCGCACCGCTCCTGCCAGAATTGAAGGCCTCACCCAGCAGCCATCCGGAGATTCGCGATGCCCGCCGACGAAATCCTGCTCGACGCCGAGGAACGCATGGAGAAGGCCGTGGACGTGTTTCGCCACGCGCTCACCGGCATCCGCACCGGCCGCGCGAACCCGGGCCTCGTCGATTCGCTCAGGGTCGACGTCTACGGCTCGCCGACCCCGATCAAGGCCCTGGCGAGCGTCGGCGCCCCGGAGCCGAACCAGATCGTCGTCCGGCCGTTCGATCCCGGCACCATCAAGGACATCGAGAAGGCGATCCAGGCCGCCGATCTGGGGCTCAACCCGCAGAGCGACGGCCGGCTGATCCGGATCACGATCCCGGCCCTGTCCACCGACGTCCGCAAGAAGATGACCGCCCGCATCAAGGAACTGGCCGAGGAAGCCCGCGTGGCGATCCGCAACGTCCGCCGCGACGGCAACAAGGCGGCCGACACCGAGCAGACGGACGGATCGCTGACCGAGGACGAACGCGATCTCGCGAAGGAGAAGGTCCAGGACCTGACGAAGGAATACGAGGCCAAGGTGGGCGACCTCGCGAAGGCGAAGGAAGCCGAGGTCATGGAGCAGTAGCGTGGCGGCGGAGCCCACGATCGAGGCCGTCGGGCTCGTGAAGCACTACCATGCCGGCGACGGCGGCGTCGTGCGGGCGGTGAACGGCGTGTCGTTCACCGTGCACGCCGGCGAGATGGTGGGCCTGCTCGGCGCGAACGGGGCCGGCAAGACGACCACCCTGCGAATGCTCGCGACGCTGCTGAAGACCACCGCCGGCACGGCGCGGGTGGCGGGCTGCGACGTGCGGCACGATCCGGTCGGCGTGCGGCAGCAGTTGGGCTACGTGTCCGCGACGACGGGTGTCCCCGACCGGCTTTCTCCCCGCGAGATCTTCACGTCGTTCGGTCGCCTGCACGGCATCCCGCCGGACGAACTGCCCGCCCGCGTGGACACGCTGCTGCGGCAGCTCGATCTTCGCGGCTGTGCGGACCGGCCCGCGGGACGGCTGTCTTCGGGCCAGCGGCAGCGGGTCTCGCTGGGCAGGGCGCTCGTGCACGACCCGCCGGCACTCGTGCTCGACGAGCCGACCAACGCCCTCGACGTGGTGGGATCGCGCGATCTCCTCCTGTTGCTGGGGGAACTGCGGGCGGCGGGCCACGCCATCCTCCTGTCCACGCACCGCCTCCACGAGATCGAGACCCGCTGCGATCGCTTCGTGATCATCCACGACGGCCGCGTGGTGGCGACCGGCACCCGCGACGGCCTGGTCGCCGAGTGGATCCCGGACCGCGCGGGCGAACTCGAAGACGCGTTCTTCGCCGCGATCGGCCGGCAGGCCGCCGGTGCGGGAGGCGGCCCATGAGGCTGC
>RFUD01000137.1 GCA_009923125.1 Planctomycetia bacterium | reverse complement strand
CATGAATCAGACCGTTCCTACCGGCACGTCCCCCGCTGCCGGCACCCGCCGTCGTCCCGTCGCCGCCGTGATCGCCGCCGCGCTTTTGGCCCTGGCCGGCGCGAGGCCCGCCAGCGCCCAGGTGGGGTTCGGGTTCGGTGGCCAGGCGGTGGGTGGCATCTCGGTGGATGCCCACGGGATCGTGCGCAACCTGGAGCCGGAAGCATCGCAGGATCTCGCCGCCCGGCGACGCGAGTTGCTCGCCGGTGAGACCGTCGGTGACAGGCCCGTGGCGCTCCGCAAGATCTCGCTCACCCGGCTGTGCACGGCGGTCGAGGCGTTCGCCTCCAAGGGCCAGCCCCTCCCGCCCGAGGTGCTGTTTCTCGGAGGACTCGAACGGGTCACGCACGTGTTCGTCGATCCCGATGGCCACGACATCGTGCTGGCCGGACCCGCCGACCAGGCGGCGATCGACGCTTCCGGCAACGTGGTCGGGGCGGCGAATGGACGCCCGCTTTTGCAACTCGAGGACCTGATCGTCGCACTGCGGGCCATCGACGGCGCGCGGCCGAGCGGGATTCGCTGCTCGATCGATCCGTCGCCGGAGGGCGTCGTCAAGCTCCAGCGGTATCTCGGCAGCCTGAAGACGATCGGCACGAATCCGGAATCGATTCTCCGCTCGATGGAGGCGGTCCTCGGGCCGCAGAAGGTGACGGTGAGCGGGGTCCCGGCCGAGAGCCGGCTGGCGCGGGTGCTCGTGGCGGCGGATTACCGCATGAAGCGGATCGGCATGGGGCTCGAGCCGTCGGGGGTGGAGGCGGTGCCGAGTTACCTGTCGATGGTCCCGCCGGGAGCCACCAGCGGCGCCACGCTGCCACGGTTTTGGCTGGAGGCGGATTACGAGCCGCTCGTTCGTGATCCCGACGAGCTCGCCTGGCGGATCACCGGCCGGCGCATGAAGTGCCTCACCGAGAACGACATCTTCACGGCCGACGGGCCGGCCCGCGGCAAGGCCCCGGCCGACACGGTGGCCCAGCGGTGGTGCGCCGCCATGACGGAGCACTACGACGCCCTGGCCCGTGCGCAGCCCGTGTTCGCCGAACTCGTCAACGGCATCGACCTCGCGGTCGTGGCGGCGCTGATTCGCGGGCGGCAGCTCGACCGGAGGGCCGGCCTCGATCTCGCACCGCTCGTCGACGCCACGCGACTCGCGCTACCGGTGTATGAGTCGCCTGCGACGCTCTCCACGGTGGCCACCGGCTTCAAGAAGGGGAATCGGTGGATCGTCAGTGCGTCGGGCGGCGTGCAGTTCCAGCCGTGGGCCTTCGCGGCGAACGCCACCGAGTCGGCCGATTCAGCGGCGGCCCGGGTCGCCGCCCTCGAGGGTCGTCCTGCCGAAGCCTGGTACTGGGACTGAAGGCGGGGCGGGGTTCGGAGCCGCCCACGCGATGTGCGTCAGTCCGGCGGCGACCGCGGCGAAATGAGCGTCGATCCAGCCGCTTCGCGCGAGTGCCTCGAGCCGATCGTCGCTGCCAGCGTCGGGCGGTGGCACGCGCTTCGTCAGGAGCAGGTCGGCGCCCGCGACAACCGCGACGTGTGCTGCGATCGAGTCGCTCGTCACGTTCCAGCCGACGGGCAGCCGTGCGAGACGGTCTTCGCAGGCCAGCCAGCGGGCCGCATCGAGCACGGCAGCCGATGTCTGGGCAGGCTCACTGACGATCGGCACCGCGAGCGCTTCGGCGACCAGCCGTGCGGTCGTTCCCATCAGGTCGATCGCCAGGTGATGGATCAGCCGGGTGTCCTGCCGGGCGGCCGCGTCGATCGTGCGCAGGCCGTCCACGATCGCGCCGCCGCCCACCACGAGGAGCACCGGCCGCATCGCGGCACGATCCTCCACGAGCTGGGCCACACGTGTCGGCCAGTCGGGCATCGTCAGCAGGCTACCACCCAGCTTGATGACTTCCCGCGGGGAAGGGCAACCGGTCGATCGCAGCACACCGCACGTCCAGGTGAGCCTCATGGGAGGAGACCCTGATCGATGAGGGCCAGCGCGTGGGCGCAGGCCGCCCGCGCCACGTCGGGCCCGAGCAGGTCGGGCAGGGAGATCGTCTCCACCGGCCAGCCGAGGAGCGCGAGCGATCGGTGTGCAAGACAGGCTCCGTGGCCCGAGAGCACGACGTTCGTCGGCCGCCAGCCGACCGAGCGCGACACGCGGTCGATGGCCCGGGCCACGATGCGAGCCTGTGCCCGGGCGCACCATTCGGCCGCCGCCAGTGCATCGGCGGCGGAAAAGGCCTCGGGATCCGCCAGCAGCATCCTGGCCAGCCGGGTCCTCGCGGCGGCCCGCGTGGCCGGCCGGCCGTCGGCGGTGTCGGAAGCGGCGGCATCCTCCGGAATGCCGCCGAGCAGGAGCCACGCATCACGCGCATCGGCGTAGCGTTCACTCGCGATCGGTCGGCGACCGCGGCCCATGCCCGGCCAGGGGAGGGTGCGCACGATCGCCGCCACCGGGGTACGCTCCACGCCGGTGTAGACGAGTTCGCCTGTCGCCATCCGGCCCACGTCGTCGCAGGCCAGGGGGGCCGGTGCCGTGTCGGCGAGAGGCACGATGTCGGTCGTCGTCGAGCCGACGTCGATCGCCATGGCATGCGACGCGGTGACATGGGCGGCCGCGAGCCTCGCCATCGCGTGCCAATTCGCAGCGGCAGCCCTCGATGGATGCTCGCGCACCGTCGCCGGCGTGACGACCGTGCCGTCCGTGCAGTAGATGCCGATGGTCGCTGGCGGGGCGTGTGCCCGGGCGGCCGCTTCGACCGCGGCCACGATGTGACTGACGCCCGCCTCGCGCGATGGGAAGCAATCGGCGATCTCCCCGGTCATCGTGGCCACAATTCGGCGCGGGCTGCGTGCGCCGACCATCCGGGCCAGCGTGTCGGCGAGCATCTCGGGCTGCCGCCAGAGAGGAAACGGCTCCGATGCCGCCCACCCGAGGCCGTCGGCCGCCTTGATGTTCGCGCCGCCGATATCGAGGGCGAGCACGGCTGCTCGGTCGTCACGTCGCGCCATCATGCACCTGGGAGCCCGCCGCCGCGTCGAGCATCGCCCGCACGAGGCTCCGCGGCGAGCCCGCGGCGAGCCGGACGAACGACGTCGTGAGCCGGGGGTTCACCTCGAGCACCCGGTCGGCACGCCCATCGTCGCGGTCGCCGAGGATCATGTCGACTCCCACCCAGCCGGCCGGGGTGTCGCCGCCGGCCGCGCGGGAGATCGCGTCGACAGCCCGGCGGGCGAGGCCACCGGCGCGCTCCGCCTCGGCGCGCGATTGCAGGGGCTCGCTCCCGAGATACGCACCGTGAAGCCGTCGCAGCCGACGCCGTCGCGGAGCTTCCGGACGGCCGGCGTGTGAAACCCAGCGGGCACGGCTTCCCTCGCCGCAAGCGTGCGCCCCGCCGGTACGGGCACGCCGGCGGCCGCGAGTGCATTCACGGTGGCCTGCTTGTCGGCGGCGATTGCGATGAAGGCATCCGATGCGTTGAGCACCCTCCCGCCGGCGCTCCGGACGGCGGCGACGCGCGATCGGAGGATGTCGTCCGTCTCGGGGGCCACGATCACCGTCCAGTCGGCGTCACGGGCCGCTGCCACGAGAGCATCAATCTCACCATCAGGTGGCACTGGTCGAGTGCGTACTCCATCCGGCAGCGTCAGCGCCTGCGCCGCATCCACGAGCACGGTCGCGTCGAGCGTTTCATCACGGCTGGCATCCGCAGCGAGTACCTCGAGCATCGCCCGCCCCTCGGCGACGATGCCGGCAAGCTCACCACGCACATCTCCACCCGCCAGCCCGCCCGAGCAGCACCACTCGTAGAGAAGAATTTTCACGGCTGCTTCTCGGTGTACGCGCCGGCTCGTGACTGCCCAGACCCTCTCGCTTGACGTTCGCCTCGCTTTCGCCATCCATGGCTGCGCTCGCTCCCACAGCCCGCTCGATGGTCTTGGCAGCCCCGATCCTCCTCAACTGGAAAGAGGAGGCTTCGGGCTCCCCGTGTCCCGGGAGCCGGCGTAGCTGACCAGCGGAGCCATGGATGGCGCAGCGCAGGCAGGTCCGAGTGAGCCGGAGCCTGGAGGGCGGAGGCGAACGTCCGGCGACGGGATATGGGGAGCCCGAAGCCGGCGCGCATTGAGTTGCGACAGACTGAAGCCTGTCCCACGAGGAGGCGTGAATCAGAAAATGCCCAGCTGGTCCCGCGCCGCCTCGGTCATCCGGTCGGGCGTCCAGGGGGGATCCATCACGATCCGCACCTCCACGCCCGCCACGTCGGCATGCGCCCCGAGCACCCGCTTCGTGTCGCCGATGAGCTGGGGGCCGGCCGGGCAGGCCGGGCTCGTCATCGTCATGTCGATGCCGATCTTCTGCTTGCCGGGTGCATCGGCCGCCGGCTCGAGCGTGACGCCGTACACCAGGCCGAGATCGACGATGTTCACGAACAACTCGGGATCCTTGACCTGCTTGAGCATCTCGCGGATCGAGTCTTCGCACAGTGTTCCCGAGGCGGCGTCGCCGGGCGCCGGGGCAGCGGTTGCCGGGCTCGGTGCCGCCGGCAGGGGAGAGACGCTCGGTGTACTCGTGCCAGTCGAAGCATGGGCGGCCGGCCCGGTGGCCGTCGCGTCGGCACGCAGCCTGACGAACACGCCGCCGTCCTCGACCTTGACGTCGTGGGCCCGCGTGGCCCGCACGGCGGGCATCGTGAGGGCGGCGCCGGTGCGGATGTCGAATTTCGCGCCGTGCCGTGGGCAGGCGATCTTGTGGTCGCGGAGTTCGCCGTCGGCGAGCGGGCCGCCGTCGTGCGTGCAGACGTCGTCGAGCGCGTAATACCGCCCCTCCACGTGGAACAGGGCGATCATCTCGCCATCGACCTCCACGAGCGTCTTGCCCGGGTCGGGGATCTCGGTTGTGTCGGCGACGCGGACGAAGTCTGCCATGGCGGTCACGACACCCTGCGAATGCGGCTACCGATGGCACGGGCGAGCGCCTCGCGCACCGGCACGATCGTGATCCGGTCGAAGACCTGCTGGAAGAAGCCGGCGACCACGAGGCGGGCGGCTTCGTCGGCCGACAGTCCGCGGGCCTGGGCGTAGAACAACTGCTCGGCGTCCACGCGGCCACTGGTCGCGCCATGCGTGCAGCGGACGTCGTCGGCTTCGATCTCCAGGCCGGGAATCGAATCGGCCCGGGCCTCGTTGGAAAGCATGAGGTTGTCGTTGCGCTGGTAGCCGTCGGTCTTCTGGGCGGCCTTGTCCACCTTGATCATCCCGCGCCACACGAGCCGTGAGCGGTCCTGGAGGGCGCCCTTGTAGAGCAGGTCGCTCTTGCACGCGGGGGCTTCGTGGTGCTGGAGCGTGTTGTAGACCAGGTGCTGCCGGCCCTCGGTGAACATCACGCCGTTCACCTGGGCATCGGCATGGCGGCCGGCGAGGGCCACATCCTGCGCCACCTGCGACAGGCGGCTGCCGAGGGCGCCGAGCGTCCACTGCAGGCGGCCGTTTTCGCGGACGACGGCCTTCTGCCGGGCAAAGTGCCAAACACCGGTGTTCCAGTTCTGCAGGTTCACCATCCGCAGGAAGGCGCCCTTGCCGACCACGATCTCGGTGCCGCCGCAGTGGAATCCGCCGGCCGGGTTCGTGGCGTCGCCGCCGCCGGCGGTCTCGGTGAGGAGCGTGGCCTCGGCACCGTCGCCGAGCACGACGAGCACGTGCGAGGTGTCCACGCCGCCGGGGCTGATCGCGGCCAAGGCCGACAGGGGTTCGCGAATCGTCACGCCCGCGGGCACATAGAGGATCGCGCTCGCCCGATGAAAGGCCGCGTGCAACGCCGCGAACCAGTCGGCACGCGAATCGATCACGGAGAACCAGTGGGGCTCGATCGCGGCGCCGTGTTCGGCGAGCACCCGCTCCGCCGGGCCGAACACCACGCCCTGCTTCAGGAGCGCCGGATCGCACGAATCGTGGATCACATGACCGTCGAGCGATACGAGCCGTCCGGCGAGGGAGGTGTCGGCTGCCGCTTGACGGGGCTGGTCGAGGAACGTCTCCTCCGCCACGACCCCGGAGGAGATCGCCTCGGCGAGCAGGCCGGCAGGCACGTCGGGCGCTGCGACCCGCGGCCGCAGGCTCCACGCCTTCGGCTTGAAGAGCCGGAGGTCGGTCCGCATCCAGTTTTCGCTGCGGCGGTCGGGTAAGGCGAGTCCGGCAAACGCATCGAACGCGGCTCGGCGCTTGTCCGCCACCCAGCCGGGAAGGGGGTCGGCGGCGATCAGCTGGTCGAGGGCGTCGCGATCGAACGCCGCCGCTGCGGCGGCGGGAGCGGTGGCAGCGGTCATGCTCTAGCCCACCGACCCTTCCATCTGCAGCTGGATGAGCTTGTTCATCTCGACGGCGTACTCCATCGGCAGCTCCTTGACGAGCGGCTCGATGAACCCGCCGACGATCATCGTGCTCGCCTCGGCCTCCGTGAGGCCGCGGCTCATGAGGTAGAAGAGCTGTTCCTCGCCGATCTTCGACACGCTCGCCTCGTGGCCGATCGAGACGTCCTGCTCCTCGATCTCGATGTAGGGGTAGGTGTCGCTACGGCTGTGTCCATCGAGGATCAGCGC
>RFUD01000136.1 GCA_009923125.1 Planctomycetia bacterium | reverse complement strand
CGTGTTGCCGAAGTTGAAGTACCAGCGGCCGTCGGGGCCGACCACGAAGGCGTGCACGGAATGATCGTGCTGCGGGATGCCCGTCTTCGTGAACAGCGACTCGCGGCGGTCGGCCTTGAGATCTCCGTCATCATCATGGAACACGAAGACGTCGGGCCCGCACGACACGATCACCTTCCGCCCCGGACCCTCGCCGAGCACGCAGACGCCGAGCGCGGAATCGACGTCGCGGCCCTGGTGAAACACCGTCTGCGTGTCGGCCCGGCCGTCGCCGTCGGTGTCTTCGAGCACGAGAATCCGGTCCCCTTCCGGCCGCGTATCTTTCTTGCCGCGGTAGTTGGTGACCTCGCACACCCACACCCGGCCGCGGGAGTCCACGTCGATGTCGGACGGGCTCGAGAGCAGCGGCTCCGCCGCGAAAAGCGTGGCCTCGAGCCCCTCGGCGGCCACGAGTGCGGCCTCCGGCCCCGGCGTTGCCCCGGCGTCGGCGCCACCCGCCCAGCCCGGGGATTGGATCGCAATGGCGGCCACGGTCGCCGCCCAGAATCTGCCTTTCCGCATGCTGACCTCCTGCATCAACGGTTCCGACCCGCCTGCATCATAGCCGGGCGGAGACCGTCCGGCCGCCCACCGGAACCTTAAAAAAAGGCTGTTTTTGGGCTGTTTCGTGATGCCCGAAATCGTGGAACGTCAGCCCAAAACCGAATTGTGGGGGACGGAGAACCGGGCCATTATTCCCCTGTCGAGATTCGAGCCGCGAAGGCGGCGATCTCGTCATCCGCACACGGGGGTTTCAAACCATGAGTTCATTCACCGCACGCCGCGCACAGGGCATCTCGATGAACGTTCGCTCACTGTTGAAAATCACCGGGATCACCAGCCGGATCATCGCAGCCGTTGTCGTGCCCTGCTGCATGATGATGACCGGGTCTGTCGCGGTCGCGCAGACGACGTGGACGTGGAGTGGCGGCGGCGGCGACGGCAACTGGGCCAACGGCGCCAACTGGACCTACAACACTGGCACGGTGGCCGATCCGCTGACAACTCAGGCGTTGGTGTTCCAAGGCACCACGCAGCTCGCCACTACCAACAACACCACGGCCGGCGGCACGACGTCCAGGATCCAGTTCAATGCCGGGGCGGGGGCGTTCACGCTGTCGGGCAACGCATTGACGCTGTCCGGAAACCTTCAGAATTCCGCTACGGGCAACTCTCAGACGATCAGCCTTCCACTAAACCTCACTGCCGGTACTCACCTCTTTACGCTTTCGTCAGGCGGCACGACCGCGATCACGAGCGGCATCACGGGCGGCAACACCGCCGGCAACACGACGATCTCCGGGACGCTCGGCGGCGTGCTCTGGCTGTCGGGTAGCAACTCGTTCACGGGCAACGTGACGCTCAACGGAGCCAACCTGCTCCTCGGCCACGCCAACGCCCTGAGCAGCGGCACGCTGCGATTGCTCAGCGGAGCGGCGGCGCCAAACGTTGCCGCGAGCACCGACCTCTTGCTCGCCAACAACGTGCTCCTCAACACCGGCACCGCCACTTTCAGCGGCGGCAACAGCCTCGGCTTCGCCGAACTCGTGCAGCAGGGCGGCAACCGCCAACTCACCAACACCATCGCCGCCGGCAAATCGCTCACGTTCAGCGGCACGACGTACCTCCAGGAGAGCGGCACGGGGGTCGGCCGCACGCTGACGCTCGCCGGCACCGGCAACACCGTGTTCAACGGGCCGATCGTGAACGGCGGCACCGCCGGCTCCAGCGGCCTCACCGTCACGAACACGGGTACGACCACGCTCGGCGCCACCAATACCTTCTCGGGCCAGACGACGATTGCCGCGGGCGTGGTTTCGCTTCCGAGTCCGAACGGCCTCTTGAACACGTCGAAGATCAGAGTCCTGGACACCGCGAAACTCGACTACACGGGCGCGGCTGCAACGATCAGTCGTACGATTTCCAGCGGCACAATCGTCGGCGGCACGGCCACCGTGAGCAATTCCGGTGGCGGCCTGCTCACCCTTTCCGGCGGCGTCGAGGTCAACGGCGCCACGATGCGGTTTGCCGGTGGCCAGTTCGACGCCACCGGGTTGATGTCCGGCACGAACGGCCTGGGCGTGGTCGTGGACGGCGCTTCGCTCACGATTTCGAATACGAGCACGTACGCCGGCCCGACGGCCGTGAGAAATGGCGGCACGCTCGTCCTCGGCACATCGGCTGCGATCCCCTCGGCATCTGCCGTGTCCATCGACGCAGCCACGCTCACCGTCGGCAGTCGCTCGAACACCATCGCGTCGCTCACCACGGCCGGCAACGCGACGCTCGGCTTCGCCATCAACGGCGGCAGCAGCGGCAGCCTTTCGATGACCAACCTCTCGCTCGGCGGAGGTTCCAACACGCTCGCCCTCACGATGACGAGCCCGACGGCCGGCATCTACAACCTGCTCACCTACTCGGGCAATAAGACCGGGGCGGTGACCGCGACCGGCCTCGACTCTAGCTACACGCTGCTCCAGGGCTCCGGCTCCAATGGCGCCGTCGCCGTGCAGCGAAGGGCCGAGTTTGGCGCCGTCTCGGCCTCGCCCGTGGCGGCGACGATCATTACCGGCGGCTCCACCGCGATCAGCTACGCGGCAGCCAACATCACGCCGGCCGGCGGTGCGACGCTCTCGTTTGCCAGTGCGAACGGCTCCAACGTGTCCGGGGCGAGCAGCGGCTCCGCCCTGGCCGGCTCGACGAGCAGCACGATCTCAAGCCTGTTCTTCACCGGCACGGCGATCGGCGCGAGCCAGACGGGTTCCTTCATGCTCGCCGACGCGGCCGCGATCGGCAGCGGCACGGGCAGCGTGAGCGTGACCGTGCTCGACCACGCGACGTCGAGCCTCGCGGCCACGCTCCTCACCGGCACCACGATCAGCCTCGGTACCTACAACTATGCTACTGGCCAGTGGGAAGTCGGCTCGGGCACGGGCCTGTTCTCGATCTTCAATCTCGCGAGCTCCGCGGGCTCTTCGCTGACGGCCGACCTTTCGCTCGTGGGCGTCTCGGGAGGGGCGACGGGCTACAGCACGAACCTTGGCACGTACACCAACATCGCCGGCGGCGATACGCGTCAGTATTCGATCACGTTCGACCCGACGGGGCTCACGTTGGCCTCGGGGACGCAGTCGGCGACCTTCCAGCTCTCGATGGAAGACCAAACGGGGCTCAGCGGAGCTTTGGCCACGAACACGCTCTCCGTGACGGCCAATGTCGTCGTCGTGCCGGAGCCTGGGGCCCTCGCCCTCGCCGGCCTCGGCGTCGGGGTCGCCGGCTGGATGGCGAGGATTCGCCGCCGCGGTTCGCGTAAGATTTGACAAACATCCTGAGAGTCTTCCCCATGGTCATGGATGGTGCGCGGCGGCGTCGTGCCTTTACGCTCGTCGAACTGTTGGTCGTGATCGCGATCATCGGCGTGCTCATCGGCCTGCTTCTGCCGGCGGTGCAGTCGGCCCGCGAGTCGGCCCGCCGCAGTTCCTGCTCCAACAACCTCAAGCAAGTCGGCCTCGCCATCCTCAGCCACGAGAGTGCGAAGAAGGCTTTCCCGGCGGGCTATTCGTGCCGCAACGCAAACAGCGAGCGTGTGTGGGGATGGAATACCTTCATCCTTCCCTACATGGAGCAGGTCGATCTCTATTCGCAACTCGCTCCCGACCGCCGGAGTTTGTGGACCGTCACCAGTTCGGGGGCCTCGGCGGCCGATATCGACCTCGTGAAGACGAAAATCCCCGGCCTGCGCTGCCCGTCCGACACGTCTCCCGACCTGCGAGATCTCAGCAAGTTTTCCGGCTTCCAGCCGGCCACGAGCGCCACGACTCTGTTCGACGGATCGAACCCCGTCCAGCCAGCCGTGTCCAACTATGTCGGCTCGATGCCGTTCCACGCAGGCCCCATCAAAGATAGTTCGGGGATGTTCTTTGGCGCCAATGAACCGGGGCATCCCACGGCGCCGGGCCGTGGTCCGCTGGGGATCACCGTCCGCCAGGTCACCGACGGCCTGACCAAGACCATCATGGTCGGTGAGCGGCAATTCAAGGGGTATGCGGGCACGTGGGTCGGCACGGGGAATTGCGGAACGTATTCATTGAACAACGGGTCGGGAGGGAACGGCACCGCGGCAATCAACGCGATTTTGGCTCGATCCGATACCCGGAAGCAAAACTGGGATACTTACGATCTTGAAGGCTCGAGCGACCGTGGCAAGGGATTTTCGAGCGCCCACGACGGTGGCGTGCAGTATCTGTTTGCCGACGGATCTGTTTCCTTTCTCAAAGATCCCGTGACTGAATCCAACCCCTGGAACGCCGGCGGATGGCATATTCTGCGGGCATTAACCCAAAGGGACGACGGTCGCACGATCCCGGAATCGCCGAACTGAGGCTGCCGCTCTGGCCCGAGCTTCTTGGCTGCCTTGTTCGTTCTCGAGGGTGGTTTGTTTTTCGTGGCCTGGAGGGCCGGAATGTCTTTGCGATTGCAGATGGTGGTAGCAGCCTCACTCGTCGTCGGCGGATGCGGGTGGCTGGGAGGTAGTTTTGGCGAGGTGACGGGCCGCGTCACGCTCGATGGGAAGCCTGTGGAGGGCCTGGTGCTGCGGTTTCAGCCGCCGGTTCCGGCCGACGCCACCGCCGCCACGCCACCCCCGCCGGCCTACGGGCGGACGGATGCCGATGGTCGATATCGGGTCTTCCGCACCGGCAGGAATCTTTTCGGCACGGTCGTCGGCATGAATGCCGTGTCAATCACGCCCCCGGAAGGAGGCACCATTGTTTTGCCTGCAGAGGTCGCAGGCGGCGGGCTCTCGTGCGACGTCAAGCCCGGCTCCAATACGTTCGACCTCGATCTGAAGTCTGATTCCGCTCCAGCCAAGAAGTAAACACCCACGCCTATGTCAGTCCGCCACGCTCTCAGTCTTTTGCTATTCATGCTTATCGCCGCTTCGCCGGCACACCTGCCCGCCGCCGATGCGACCGTCCGCGTGCAGTCGCCCGGCCGGAAGGACAAGGGCGAATGGGTCGCCCGCGACACGCGGCTGGTCGCCGGCCTCGACGGCTACAAGAGCCCGGAGAAGGTCGATCTCGACGCCTATGGCGGCTGGGGCGGCCACCGCGAGCAGGCCACGGGATTTTTTCATGCACAAAAAGTCGGCGACCGGTGGTGGTTCGTCGATCCCGACGGCTGCCTGTTCCTGAGCCAGGGGATCAACATGATCGTCGAGCCGGGCGACGAGAAGGAGATGACCAAGGCCTTCGGCGACAAGGCGGGCTGGGCCAAGGCCGTGGGCGAGCAGCTCCGAAAAAACGCGTTCAACACTGCCGGCGGCTGGAGCTCGGGAGCGCTCACGGGGAGCGACTCGGGGCTCGTCCGCACCGTGACCATGCACGTGATGGAGTCGTTCGCCAAGAAGATGGGCCTGATCGAGTCGAAGCAGTCGATGTCCCACTTCCACGAGGACTGCATCCCGGCTTTCCACCCCGACTTCCCCGCCTTCGCCGACGACTACTGCCGTCGGCTCGATGCCACCCGCGATGATCCCTGGATCCTCGGCATCTTTTCCGACAACGAACTGCCCCTGCCCGTCGATCTGCTCGACCGCTGCCTGAAGGTCGGTGGCGACAAGCCGGCTCTTCATGCCAACCGCGAGGCCGCCCGCGAATGGGTGAAGGCCAACGTGCCCGGAGGCAAGTCCGACGCGATCACGGCCGAGCACCGCCAGCAGTTCGTGGCCTTCGTCGCCGAGAAGTATTACGCCGTCATGCGGGAGGCCATCCGCAAGCACGACCCCAACCATCTCTACATCGGCTCCCGCCTGCTCGCCCTCATCGGCCACATCGGCAAGAACGAGTTTTTCTGGAAGATGGTCGGCAAGCACCTCGACGTCATCTCCATCAACTACTACGACGTCTGGGGCCCGGATCTCGACAAGATCGCCCTGTGGGAGGGCCTGGCCGGCAAACCGCTCATGATCACCGAGTGGTATGCGAAGGCCCAGGACGTTCCAGGCATGGCCAACACGGGCGGGGCCGGCTTCCTCGTCCGCACGCAGGACGACCGGGCGAAGTACTACCAGCACTTCGTGCTCAAGTGCCTGGAGTCGAAGCGGATCGTCGGGTGGCACTGGTTCAAGTACACCGACGACCCGCCGTCGTCGAAGCGGGGCGACAACGCGGGCGGGGCCAACAAGGGCGTCGTGGACGTGCAGCACCGCCCCTACGAAACGCTCCTGAACAGCGCCGCGGAGGTCCAGCGCGAGGCCTATCCGCTGACAGCGTTTTTCGACGGCCGCTGACGCGGGCACGCCGGCAAACCCGGCTTCTTCCGCGTTTCATGGCCCTCCGGGGGGCCCCCGGCCACCAGTCCGGCTGCGCTTCGGTTGCAAAAAGGGTCCGGCTGCGGTTCTCTCTTGAGCGGCCATACCACCCGCCGACGCCTCAGAGGAATCGACCGATGATCCGTGCCGTGACCCACTCTTTGGACGCGATCCGCGAGAAAGTGGAGGCGGGCGCACGCCTCGACGCCGCCGAGGCCGAATCGCTGTGGGACGAGCGGATCGACCTTCACGAACTCGGCGAACTGGCGAACCTCGTCCGCGAGCGGAA
>RFUD01000135.1 GCA_009923125.1 Planctomycetia bacterium | reverse complement strand
GCAGGTGGAACTCGCCGAAGCCCAGAAACGGACCGAGTCGCGTGTCGAAGAACTCGCCGACGCCCAATCACGCACCGAGCAGACCCTCAACGGTGTCGTGAACACCCAGCAAAAGATGCTGATTCGGCTCGACCGCCTCGATGGCCACATGCTCGAGGACAAGGTCGCCAAGAATCTGCCCGCCTTTCTGGGGCGAGAGTTTCGCAGGTGTCGCGTTCTGGAGCGGGCCGAGTTTGTGGAAGGGCTCGAAGACCGCCTGCCCGAGTCCGACCTTGTCGATCTGATGCGGGCCGACGTCATCGCGACGGCGAAGCGTGGCGAACAGGTCGTGCATCTGGTCGTGGAAGTCTCATGCACGGCCGATGCCGACGACCTCGACCGGGCGGCGCGTCGCACCGCGGCGCTCGCTGCGGCGGGTTTCACCGCCCTCGGGATCGTGGCCTGCGAGTCGATCTCCCCGCAGACGCTCGCCGCCGCCTCCCGGCGGGGCCTGCGGGTGCTTGCCAACGGCTGGCTGCTGCCAAATTGACGGCCAAAACGTGCCGGCGGGCGGCCCCGCCCGGGATTTTGGCCTCTCGACAGGTGCCGCGGGCGGACTAAAACGGACGAGGTAGCGTGTCCGCGACCCGTCATCCATCACAGGTCCGCTATGTCCGCCACGATCGCCGTTCACCATCCCACGATCGACCTCGGAGACGTCCGCGACCGCCTGGTCCACCACCGGCTCTACGCCCTCGTGGACTCGCCCGACCGGTTGCGGCGGTTCATGGAACACCATGTGTTCGCGGTCTGGGACTTCCAGTGCCTGCTCAAGGCACTGCAGCAGAAGTTCACCTGCACGTCGATTCCCTGGCTGCCCACGGCCGACCGCGAAGCCCGACGGCTGGTCAACGAACTCGTGCTCGAGGAGGAGTCGGACGACATGCCCGAGGGCGGCCAGGCCTCCCATTTCGAGATCTACCTCGAGAGCATGGAAGCGGCGGGGGCCGACACGCGGCCGATCGAACGGCTGCTCGCCCACCTGCATGATGGCGAAACGATCACCGAGGCGCTCGCCGGTGCCCGCCCCCCAGCCGCCGCGGCCGACTTCGTGCGGCAGACCTTCTCGGTCATAGACTCCGACTCCACCCTCGCGATCGCGTCCGCCTTCACGTTCGGCCGGGAGGACGTGATTCCGGACATGTTCCGGCATCTCGTCACGTCGCTCGCCGAGCGCGATGCGGCGGCGTGGGGACGGTTCCGGTTCTATCTCGAGCGGCACATCGCGCACGACGACGCGAAGCACGCGCCGATCTGCCGACGCATCATGTCGCGGCTGTGCGGCGACGACCCGGCCAAGTGGGCGGTGGCATCGCAGGTCGCCCGCGAGTGCCTCGAGGCCCGGATCGCCCTCTGGGACGCCGTCGCCGACAGCCTGTGAGCAATCCTGTTCGGCACGAGATTTGCGCATCGGGACCTGGCGGTGATCGTGACGAGAGGGAACTTGCGCCCTGATCGTGATACCGTCATCGAGACGGTCAAGCGTGTGGCGGAGCGAACCCCAAGGCGCCGTGCTCGATGGAGAGCGGGGTTGGGCGAGTTGCCGGAAGGCATGACAGGCTGGAGCCTGTCGTACGGCAAGCGAGACGCTTGCCCCACAGTACGGCAAGCGAGACGCTTGCCCCACAGTACGGCAAGCGAGACGCTTGCCCCACAGTACGGCAAGCGAGATGCCCCACAGTACGGCAAGCGAGACGCTTGCCCCACAGTACGGCAAGTGCCGTGCCGAACAGGATCGGCCTGTGAGCCGCTGACGGCCTACAGTCCGGCCGCCCCCGTGGTCTCTTTCTCACGCTGCTCTTTCTTCGCCGGATACTCGACCACGACGAGTTTCCGGTTGGCCACGTCGTAGGCCCATTCCTGGTAGTAGGGCAGCATCGGCAGCTGCAATCCGTCGGGCTGCCCCTTCCCGATGATCAGCGACATGAACTGATCGTAGGTCTCCGGATACTCGCCGTGCTCGGCATAGTAGAGGCCCATCCGCTGATCGACGGCGATCGAGCCCAGTTTGCCCGCCTGCGTGCGGTAGGCCTCGGAGGCGATCTCGAGGCCGCTGGACTGGATCGACGTCTCCGCGAGGACGCCGCCGTCGGCGAGCGCGGCGGAGAGTTCGAGGACGTTCTGCGTCTTCTTGTTGAGCGTCTGCCGCGTCTGGATCGGCGCCGGCTTGGCCGCCGGCGCGGGGGCGGCAGGCTTCTCGGCCGGCTTGGGAAACGCCCCCGGAGCACAGCCCGCCAAGGCGATCCCGCCGGCGATCATGCCGGCCACGGCCAGTGACCACACGCGGCCTTCCAAGCCCCGACGCAACACACCCCACGACATGGCCTGTCTCCTGAAAAACGTGATCTGGCGACGAGTCTGGATCTGGCGACGATTCTGCGACCCGATTTATCCCTGCCGCGGTCCGGCCGGTCAACGCCCTGCCGGCTCATCCACGTCCGGCACCAAGGCCGGCGGCGTCTCCCGGGCATAGGCCTCGTACGCCGCGGCGATGCCGGCCTGCCGCTCGTCGCCCGTGTGGAAGATGAACCGGTGCCGGAGGCTGATCCGTTCTCCGGCGGCGAGCGACACCGCCCCGCTCTCGGCCTCCGGATTCATCTGCTTCATCCCGAAGGGGTTCGCACAAAACAGCCCATAGGTCCGCACGTGCCACGCCGTGGGGTGCCGGAAGCTGGACGGGTGATTGAGGATCGCGATGCCGAGGTGCTCCCCCTCCACCGGCCCGTGGTAGTCCACCCACGCCGCGTGCTTGGACCAGGCGTCGGCGTCGCGTTGGCCCGCGCTGTTGATGATCGTGCCTCCCTGCTTGCCGTCCACGGCCATGCTGTCGGGAACGCGGATGTACACGCCTGCGTCCTTCCGGTCGGCCAGGTCCACCGGCCCGTGGGCCGCGATCAGATCGACGTCCACATCGATGATCCGCAGGTTCGGGGCGGCGGAAAACGTCATCCGTCGCTCCTCGGCGAGCAGCGGCTTGTTGTGGGCGTCGCAGATGTCGTTGCGGGCGTGGATCACCGCCGTCGTGCCCCCGGCCAGCACGCGGTAGCCCAAGTGCCGGATCACCCCCAGCCGCGCGAGCCGCTCGACGTAATCCTTCCGGTCGATGGAGGTCGCCGCCTCCGTCCACGCGTCGAACCCACCGACCCCCTCGTGGGCGAACATCAGCCCGCGCTGATGGACGTGGTCGGTGGTCTCGCCCGACACGTCGGCCTGCGGAAACGACCGCGTCATCGACTTGCCGGTCGGTCCGATGATCCGCCACAGAAACGGCTTGTTGCCCCGATCGACGATGTACTCCGCGATGGGCTCGCCGGCGTGCAGCACCTTCACCCCGCCGGTGGCCGTCCGCTTCACGGCGAACGGCTGCGGCTTTTCGGCATCCGCTTCCGCCGGCGCGACGCCCCCCGCCACGAGCACCACGAGCGCCGCCCATGCCGCATGCGCGAGGAATCGCATCGCTCGATCGTCACGGTGACGCATGAAAACCTCCCGGCGGCGGCGGTCGAAAGCGACCGCATGGTATGCGGCGGTCCCACGGGTCGGCAACGACGAGTGACGATTGCGGCCCCGGGCCGGGCGGCGCTATGCTGCCGCGGCGTCTGCCCCCGAGGCTGCCCAAGCCTGCCATTGAGACCGATCGATTCGAGGCCCCCACCCGATGATTCTCGACACGCTGCCGCTCTGGCACCGCTACGCCCCGCTCAACCACCGGTTTTCCAGGGCGTTCGCCTTCCTGGAGCAGGTGACGCCGGACATCGCGGTCGGCCGCCACGAACTCGACGGCGACGACCTGTTCGCGCTCGTGCAGCGCTACCAGACACGGCCGACGGCCGGAATGCTGCTCGAGGCCCACCGTCGCTACATCGACATCCAGTTCCTCGCGCGGGGCAGCGAGGTGATCCACTGGGCGCCGCTGGCGTCGCTCACCGAGGTCACGCTCCCCTACGACGCCGCCAAGGAGGCGGCGTTTTTCGCGGCCGTCGCCGGCATGACGCCGGTGCGGCTCGTGGCCGGCCAGTTCATGATCCTCTTCCCCGACGACGCCCACATGCCGTGCTGCGCGTGCGACGGCCCCGAGGAGGTGCTCAAGGTGGTGGTGAAGGTCGCGGTCTGAAGGCGGCCCCGTCGGCGGCCGGTTCAGGGGGCGAGCCGCTCGACCTGCCAGCCGACGGCGGCGCGACGATAGCGAAGCCGGTCGTGGAGGCGGCTCGGCCTGCCCTGCCAAAACTCGATCTGCTGGGGCATCAGGCGGAACCCGCCCCAGTGCTCGGGCCGCGGGATCGCGGCGTCGTCGGGATGCTCGGCCCGGAACCGCGCGAACAGCTCCTCGAGCGTCGCCCGATCGGGGATCACGTCGCTCTGTGGCGAACTCCAGGCGCCGATCCGCGACGTGCTCGGGCGGCTCGCGAAGTAGGCGTCGCTCTCGGCGGCGGTCGTTTGCTCGACGCAACCCTCGATCCGCACCTGCCGCTCGAGCGCGGCCCAGTGAAACGTCAGCGCCGCCTGGGGATTGGCGGCCAGTTCCCTGCCCTTGCGGCTCGTGTAGTTGGTGAAGAAGCAGAAGCCCGCCTCGTCGAATCCGCGCAGCAGCACCACCCGCGCCGAGGGACGGCCATCGGGCGTGGCCGTGGAGAGGACCATCGCCTCGGGCTCCGGCACCCCCGCGGCCACGGCCGCGTCGTACCACAGCGCGAACTGCCGGATGGGGCTCGCGGCGCTCGACGCCTCGTCGAGCGCCCCCTGCTCGTATTCCTTGCGAGCGTGGGTAAGGCGGGATTCCGTCGTCATGACCGCAGGCTCTCCGGTGCCGTGCCACATCCTACACCGACACACCTACAGCGGCCGCACCCACACGTTGCGATACCGCGCGGGGCTGCCGTGGTCCTGGAGAAACAGCGGTCCGCGGCCGGTGGAAAGCATCTCCCGCTCGATCCCGCGGAGGTGGTCCGTGACGCCGTGCCGGAACGGCGTGTACGGCGACCGGGGCTCGGTGAACGGGAGCCCGTCCTGCACGAGCTTTCCGTTGAGCCAGGCCGTCACGCTGCCCGCCTTCACGATCCGGCCGGCCGCATCGCGACGCGGCGCGATGAACCGGATGTCGTACACCTGCCACTCGCCCGCAGGACGAGACGCGTTCACGAGCGGCGGCCCGAACCGGTACAGCGCCCCCTCGTCCTGCTCGGTCGGCGGCTCGACCCCGAACGAATCGTAGATCTGCATCTCGTACTGGCCGTGCAGGTAGAGGCCGCTGTTGCCGTGAGCCTCGGGGCTGACCATGAACTCCGCGTGGATGTCCGCGTCCTGGAACACCGCTTTCGACACGATGTGATTCGCATGCCGCTTCGTCGTGCCGACGACCAGTGTGCCGTCCTCCACCCGCCAGTCGATCGGGCCGCCCGCCATGCTCGTGAACGCGGGCGGCTCCCGCCCGTCGCCGAACAGCACGATCGCGCCGGGCGGCGGGGCGACGGGGAGCGGCTGTTGCACCGGGCGAAACGCGGTCACCGTCGCCGGCTCGACCGCCGTCAGATGCCGGTCGGCGAAGTCGGCGAACCGCTGCCAGTCGTACTCCAGCAGGTCGTGACCGCCTGATCGCACGTGATAGCCGATCCGGCCCGCGCCGACCGGCGTGTCCGCCGGCGGCCAGTCGCTCGTGCCCAGCCCGTCGCATCCGAACAGCCGCCAGGCCGGCTCGGCGGCGACGGCACCGAGAAACTCGCCGCACGGATCGGCCCAGCGATCCTCGATCGCGCTGGCCACGTACAGCGGCCGCGGGGCGATCATCGCCAGCAGCACGTGCTGGTCGATCGGCAACTCGGCGGCCCGGCCGGCGTAGGTCGCATACCTGGGGCAGAACCAGTGCGGAAACCGCCGCGTGATGTCGGCGGTCGTCTCGCCGACAGGCCGACGCTCGAGCGCCGCGCCACCGCACCCCGACTCGTTCGAGACCACCATCGCGAACCGTTCGTCGCAGGCGCCGGCCCACAGGGCCGCCTTGCCGTTGCGCGAGTGCCCCACCACGATCACGCGTGTCGGATCGACCTCGGGCTGTTGCACGAGCCAGTCGAGCACCCGCGACAGGCCCCAGGCCCACGTGCCGATCGCCCCCGGTTCATCCGGATCGAGCGGGCCCTCCACCGGCCGCTCCAGCGCCGCAAGCGCGCTCTCCGCCCGGCCGTCGGGCCGGTCTGGAAACAGGTCGCCGGCGCACACGGTCGCCATCCCGTAGCCGCGGGCGAGCAGCGGCTCGACCGGCCAGCGGCGGGCGTTCACGCCCCGGGAGTCCTCGGTCGCCCGGTTGTCGCGGATGCCCTGCTTCACGTCGTTCGGCAGCCACGCCCGACACATGCGAATGGCCGGATCCACGTGCTCCGCCTGGTTGCCCTTGAAGTTGAGGTTCAGAAACACCGGCACGGCCCCGGTGGTCCGCGGCAGGTACAGGAGCACGTCCGCGACGGCCGCCCGGGGACCGTCGCCGAGCCGCAACCGCACCTGCCTCCGGATGGCCGACACCCCGTCGGCGAGCGTCACCTCGGCCTGCTCGGGCTCGCCGACGGGAAACGCCGCGCCGGCCGGCAACCGGCGGCCGTAGACGTGCTCCTCGAGCAGACCGAACTGATGCGGACGGCAGCGGGATTTCCAATCGTCGGCCGAGGCGGCCGGCCTGCCGTCCGCA
>RFUD01000134.1 GCA_009923125.1 Planctomycetia bacterium | reverse complement strand
GCCGAGTTCACCGACCCGCTTCGCGGTGGCCACGTCCCAGATCGCCACGCGGCCGTTCTTCGCGCCGCGGCCACCTCCGGCGAGGAGCAGCTTCGCATTGCGCGAGAATCGCACCGCCTTCACGTCGCCCTCCGGGAAGGGCAGCACGCCGAGGAACGCGAGCGACGAGGCGTCGTACAGGAGCACCTGCCTGCGGCCCCCGACCGCGACGAGGCTGCCGTTGGGGGAGGCCGCGAGGCCGGTGATGGCGAGCGGCTTGGCCCCTGTCGATTCGACGGCCAGTGGCAGTCGGGGCGGCATCACGGGCGGGCCGCTCGGCGCCGCCACGGCCGCCGGATCGAGCACCAGCGACGCCCCCGCCTTCCGCGTGATCGGCTTGCCGCCGGCCTGCTCGATCGCCCCGCCGGCGATCCACTTCTTGAGCACGTCGAGCATCTCGGACGGGATCCGATCCGCCTGCGGCGGCATCTTCGGCTCCGCCGAGTGGCTCGCCAACTGCCAAAGATATGAGCCATCCGGATCGCCCGGCGCGATCACCTCGCCCGACGAGCCGCCCGCCATCGCCTGGCCGAAGCTCGTGAGGTCGAGGCCGCCCTGCTTCTTGTCGGCGTTGTGGCAGCTGCCGCACTTCTCCCGAAAAATCGGCAGCACGTGCTCCTCGAACGTCGGGGGCGCATCGGCGGCGGCGGCCAATCCAGGAAGCATCACGAGCAACGCAGCACAGAGCCAACTCGCACGCGCCGGCTCGCGGCTGCCCAGGCCCTCTCGCCGGACGCTCGCCTCGGTCCTCCCGACCTCGGCTCGCTGCACGTCCGCTTCGCTTCGCCATCCATGGCTGCGCTCGCTCCCGTAGCCCGCTCGAGGGCACGGGCAGCCCCGAGCCTCCCCGACTGGTATGCGGAGGCGAGGGGTTGCCCCTACCATCGCGTCGGCGTATGCAGACAAGCGGAGCCAGGATGGCGAAGCGCAGTCGGAGTCGAGAGAGCGGAGGGCAGGATGCCCGCAGCGAACGTCCGGCGGGATGGTACGGGGCAACGCCGAAGCCGGCTTGGGCGAGTTGACGCTGATACTCATCTTGCGCACCCCGGTGATCAGTGGTTGAAGATGAATTCGGGGGAATTCAACAGCGCCCAGAAGACGTCCTCGAGGGCGGCCGTGCGGTCGGGGGCCGCCATCACCGTGGTCACCGTCTCGATCCGCTCGCGTTCCGTCGGCATCCGCCCGTAGCAGCGCACGAACAGCCCGTCGATGATCTCGCTGTCGGGCTTGCCCGCGCCGATCTGGCGGGCCACGAGCCCGCCCTGCTTGATGCGGTCGTTGGCGGCGTCGCCGTTCAACAGATGCAGCGCCTGCGAGAGGCTCGGGTCCATGCGGACGGCACAGCTGCAGACGTCGTCGCGGGTGGCGCGGCCGAAGGTGGTGAGGAAGTAGTTCGTCGTGCGGCCGTCGGCCACCTGCACGGCCCGGGCCCCGAGCGGCAGCCCCGGGAACTTGTTCTTCGTGTCGGTCACCTCGGCGAGCACGTCGAGCAGCACCTCCGCCCGGATGCGCCGCACCGCGGCATGCGAGAAGTTGACGTCGTCGAGCTTGTTCGTGGCGTTCGTGTCGCACGACCGCTGGTAGGTGCGGGAGAGGACGATGTCGCGAACGAGCTGCCGGAAGTCCCAGCCGGAGGCGGCGAACCGCCGGCCGAGTTCGGCCAGCAGCGGGCCGTTCGACGGCGGATTGCTCACCCGGGCGTCGTCGGGCTCGTGGACGATGCCGCGGCCGAAGAAGTGCGTCCAGGCGATGTTCGCCACGTGCCTGGCGAAGTAGGGGTTGTCGGCCGACGTGATCCAGGCGGCCAGCGCCTCGCGGCGGTCGCGATCGGTCACCTTCGGCGCCTCGCCGCCGAGGAACTTGGGGGGCACGGCCTGGCCGGTGAGGGGGTGCTTCATGTCGCCCGAGCCGGAGTCGTAGACGATGAACTCGCGGGGGTCGTCGCCGCGCTTGCGGGCGATCTGCTTGAAGAATGCGGCGAAGCCGTAGTAGTCGTCCATCGTCCAGCGGTCGAACGGATGGTTGTGGCACTGGGCGCACTGGATCCGCATCCCGAGGAACGCCTGGGCCACGTTCTCGGTGAGCTTGAGCGTGTCGCGCTCCTGCTGGAAGTAGTTCGTGGGAGGGTTGGTGAACGTGCCGCCCGAGGCCGACACCAGGTCGCGCACCATCTTGTCGATCGGCTCGTTCGCCGCGATCCGTCGGTCGAGCCACTGGTGGTACAGGAGCACCGCCTTCGGGCTCACCTCGTTGGCCACGGTGCGGATCTGGAGGATCTCCGCCCACTTCATCACCCACAGCTCGACGAACTCCTTGCGGCCGAGGAGCTCCTCGACCACGCGGGCGCGGCGGTCGGAGCGACCGTCGGCCAGGAACGCGGCCCGTTCCTCGGGCGTGGGCACGAGGCCGACGAGATCGAGCGTGACGCGGCGCAGGAACGTCTCGTCGTCGCATACCGGCGATGGGGCGATCCGCAGGCTCTCCAGCTTGCGATCGACGAGTTCGTCGATCCACGTTCCCCCCGCCTCCTTGGGATACGTGAAAGCGAGGTTCTTCGGGATCACGACGATGGGCGAGCCGACCGTGATCGTGTCGTAGCGGGCCATGATGAAGGCCTCGCCACGGCTGCCGGTCGTCACGCAGCCGTCCGGCGAAACCTTCGCCGTGGGATCGTTGTTGGAGCCATACCAGCAGAGGTCGGTGACGTCGCGATCGGTGCCGTCGGCGAATCGGGCGACGGCCACGAACGGCTGACGGACGTCGGCTCCGGCCACCAGCGCGGTCGGCGGATACAGGTCGAGGCCGACGAGCCTGGCCGGCGGCGCCGGGTCGTCCGGGGCGCCCGCCGCGATCCAGCGCACGAGCGTGGATGCCAGTTCGCTGCCGGGCTCGAACCGCTTGCCGCCCGTGTGCGGCACCGCGCCGGTCGCCTTCGTCAGGAGGAGACTTTCCTGCGGGTCGCCGGGGTCGATCCGGCGTCCGGGAAACTCGCGGGTGATGCGGTGGTAGTCGCCCGCCGGATCGAAGCCGAAAAGCGAGAGCCGGAAGCCGTCCTTGCCGCGGGCGGCGCCGTGGCAACTGCCCATGTTGCACCCCGCCCGGGCGAACACCGGCATCACGTCGAGCCGGAACGAGAGCGGCGGTTCACTCGACGCCGAGACCACCGTGACGGGGATCTCGCGGACATGCCCGGCGTGCTCGACGACCAGTTTTGCCTCGCCGTCGGCGAGCGGCTTGAGCGCACCGTTTTCGACGGCGAAGAGCCTCGGGTCGGACGCCTTGATCGCGGGGGCCGCGACGTGCTCGGTCCGCCCGTCGGCGAACGCGGCCTGCACGAGCACGCGCTGGCGATCGCGGGCCGAGTCGAGCCGGATCTTCGGGGGATAGACCTCGATGCCGACGGGCGCGTCGGCGTGGGCGCTCGTCGGGCTGCAGGCGACGACCAAGAGAGAGGCGCAGAAGACGACGATCTTCTTGGCCGCAGTTCGGGGCTGCCCACGCCCCGTCGCCGGACGTTCGCTGCGGCCATCGTGGCCTCCGCTCACTCGATGCTGTCCGCGCTCCGGCATCCATGGCTCCGCTGGCCAGCAACGCCGGCTCCCGGGGCATGGGCAGCCCCTCACGACCAACGTCATGGCTTCGGCCCTCCGGTGGCCGCCACGGCGGGCGGCAGCGGCTTGTCGATGCGGAGCGACGTCGGGGCCATCTGGTGGACCATGATCGCGTCGCCCACGGGCACCTCGATCCGACAGACGATGCTCTCGTGCTTGCCGATCGGGGCGTCGGCCGCGACCGTGATCGGGAATTCGAGCGTCTCGGCCCCGGCCGCGAGGTCGAGCGTCGGCGCCTCGGTCTTCGCCGGGAGGCCCGCGAGCCGGGCCTGCGCCGTACCGCTGAACGATGGCGGCTTCGCCGCCTTGTAGACGAGTTTCACCGTGCCGCCCTGCTCGACGACCGCCTTCTCGGCCGTCATCTCGACGAGTGGTTCGGCAACGGCGAGCGTCACCGGTCGGCTGGCGACGACCAGCCCCTTCGCGGGCCGTTTCGCGGACTTCTTGTCCTTCTTCTCGCCCTCGGGCAGCAGCGTCGCCGTGATGGCGAGCGGCCATTCCCTGGCCGGCGCATCGGCCGCGCAGGTGATCGGAAACACGACCTGCGTCTCGCCTTCCTTCACCTCCACCGCCGACGCGCCGATGCCCGGCGGACGGAACGGCATCTCCAGCCGCACCCGGCCCGCGTAGTCCTCGACGCGGTGCACCCTGACCGCCAGTTCGAGCGTGCCGCGGCGGGCGATCGGCGTCGCGGGGGTTGAAACCTCGATGGACGCCGGCGCCTCGTCCACCACGGCCACCGCGAGCCGTTCGCCGAACGAGGTGCGATAGGGCGTGCGATTGGGCTCACCGAACACCAGGTCGGTGCCCTGCCGCAGGCCGCCCACCTCCTGCGCGGTGTCACCGTCGCCGCGCACCACGCGCACCGGCGTCGCAGCCGTACCCGGCGCCGCGTCAGCCGCCGCCTCGAAGACGACGATGCAGTTCGGGGCCGGGTCGCTGATCGTGGCCGGCAGGGCCGTCACGCCCGGAGGCAGCCCGGTGAATTCGAGCCGCACCGCGTCTCCGCACTCGGTGCGGGCGGCGTTGAACACGAGTGCGGTGCGGTTGCCCCGGGGCACCGCCGCCACGAGCCGCTGCTGCGTCTTCGTCTGCGCCGGAGGCACGCTCACCGTCACCCGCGGCACGACCGGCTCGACATCGATCCAGTAGACGAATTCCGGGCCGCCGCGCCGCTCGAAGTCGCTCACCCGGAGCAGGAATGCGCCTTCATCGGGGGCGGTCAACTGCACGAGGCTGTCCGGGCCCTCGGCGTCGTCGCTGCTCGTGATCCGCTCGCGCTTGTCGTTGGCACGGTGGGCCGCGATCACGAGATCGACGGGCGAGCCGAGCCGGCGTCCCCAGCCCGTCACCTTCCACTTGCTCCCCTTCGGCGCCTCGACACGGATCCAGTCCACGTCCTCCGACGCGTCGATGCGGCCGACGATCGCGGTGGGCGCCTTGGCGGCGGATGCCTTCTGCGGCTCGTCGTTCGGCTCGACCGACGGGCAGACCCCCGCGCTGGTGACCCGGAACGGCACCGCGATCGCCGACTCCTTCCCGTCGCGGACGGCGCGGACCCGGGCGAGCCCGTCGTCGCCGGCCGGCGGCAGCACGACCTGCGTCTTGAACGGCCCGGCCGGGTCGCCGAACCATTCGACCTCGAGGGTCGCACCGGGAGCACCGCCGGGAGGCCAGGCGACGTGCGGGATCGGGAAGTCGCCGACATGCAGCAGGTACAGCGCGTTGCCGCCGCCGTAGGCGCTCTCGCGCACCCGCAGGTAGTAGTCGCCCTCCCGCGGCACCACGGCGGAGAGCGCCGCATCCTGGGCGAGCAGGGGGTGGTCGTCGCAGGCCGCGATCACGAACCCCTCGGCATCGACGAGTTCCACGTGCGGGTCGAGCATCTGCTGGTCGAGCCGCACCGCATCGACCACGGCGGCGATGCGTGCGCCCGCCCGCAGGTGCAGCTTGCAGACGTCGACATCCTCGTTTTTCACCGCTCCCCACACGGCCCGGCCGGGCTCGAGCGGCGTCGCCTGCGCGAACGAATCGTTGGGCTCCTGCTCCGCCACCTGCTCGGACGCGTGCACGTGGAACATCCGCAGCTCCGAGAGGCCGTCGGGCGTGCGCACCCGGACGCGGTGCGGGCCGGGCGGACAGTCTTCGGGTACCGTGAGCCTGACGGTGAGCGTCTTGTCGTTCTCCACCGTCGGGGTCGCCGCCGTGATGCGTCCCTGCTCGAAGAAGATCTCCGCCGCCCCGTCGAGTTCGGCGCCCGTGATCTTCACGTCGATCGTGGCGCCCCGCCGTGCGGCCGGCGGCTCGATGCGGTCGATCGTGGGCTCGGCGAAGGAGGCCCGGCCCCCGAGCCCGAGGATGAGCGCGGCGGGCACGGCGGCCAGCCACGATCCCGATCGACGCGTCAGCGAACGCGAGCCCATGGATGCATGCCGCCGCGGGCGGCTCCGTCAGGCGAGGAGATCGTCGCGCACCCTGCCTCCGTCGACGATCTCGACCGGGCGGTTGCCGGGGGCGACCAGTTCCTTGTCGGCGACGATTCCGAGGCAGTGGTAGACGGTCGTGGCCAGGTCCTCGACCGTGAGCGGGTTGTCGGCCGGCTCCGCCGCGATCGCGTCGGACGAGCCATAGACGAGGCCGCGCTTCACGCCGCCCCCCGCGAGCACCACGCTGAACACCTTGGGCCAGTGGTCGCGGCCCGCGTCGGGATTGATTTTCGGCGTGCGTCCGAACTCGCTCGACACCATCACGAGCGTGCTGTCGAGCAGGCCGCGACGTTCGAGGTCGCGGATCAGCGCGGCATAGGCCTGGTCGAACGGCGGCAACGTCTTCGTGATCCCGTCACGGATCCTCTGGTGCATGTCCCAGCCGCCGTAGGAGAGCGTCACGAGTCGCACGCCCGACTCCACGAGCCGGCGGGCGAGCAGCATCCGCTGCCCCGCCTCGTTCCGCCCGTATTCGTCGCGCACCGTGTCGGGCTCGGCCTTGATGTCGAACGCCGCACGGGCCCGCTCCGAGCTGACGAGGTCGTAGGCCCGGGCGTAAAACTCGTCCATCGCCTCGAGGTTCG
>RFUD01000133.1 GCA_009923125.1 Planctomycetia bacterium | reverse complement strand
ACCGCCGGAAACTCCGCCGCCGAACGGGCGGCCGAGGCCGATCCCGTCGCCGAGGCCAGGCGGCGGGTCGAGGGCCTGCCCGGCATTCATCGCACGATCGCCGTGATCCGGATGTGGCCCGAGCAGGCCTGCGCCGAGCACGAATGCGTCGAGCGGCTTCGGACCGCGGCCGAACTCGTCGGCGTCAAGGTGATCGAGCTCGACAAGTTCGGTCATATCGTCGGCACGCCCCGGCAGCGGGTCGCCCGCGAGGATGTCGACTTCGTCATCCACCTCCACTACGAGACGGCGAAGACCTACGACGCCGTGTCGGTCGCGGCGATGTGGAACCCGACCCAGTTCTATTTCGACTGGGGCTTCGAGCGGCACTGGTCGAACCAGATGTCGCACGATGTCTACGCCTACACCGGCTCGCCCGAGATCCGGAAGCTCGTGCGGGCGTCCCGTGGCGATTGTGTCGCCGACGACATGCCGCTGCTCAACCACACGCTCGCCGAGCCGATCATCCCACCGAAGCCGCACGACTCCTACCGCGTGCTCTACTGCGGCATCAATTGGGAGAAGCTGACCAACAAGCCGGCCCGGCACGACGCCGTGCTCCGCGAACTCGACAAGCAGGGCGTGCTCGACGTTTACGGGCCGCGGGAAATCCGTGGCGTGAAGCTGTGGGACGGCTACAAGGGCTACAAGGGCTCGCTGCCGTTCGACGGGCGGACGATCATCGAAAAGATCGCCGATGCGGGCGCCTGCCTCGTGTTTTCCTCCGACGCGCACATGCGGTCGGGGATCATGTCGAACCGGCTCTTCGAGGCGATGGCGGCCGGGGCCGTCGTGATCGGAGACGAGCACCCCTTCATCCCGGCGGCCATCGGCGACAACTTCGTCCGCGTGCCCTCGAGCCTGAAGGCCGAGGAGCGGGCGGAGCGAATCGTCGCCGCCCTGCGGCGGTTCAGCCGTCATCCGCAGGAGGCGATGGCGCTTGCGACCGCCGCCCAGCAGGCGCTCGTCAGGTCGTATCACCTCTGCACCCAACTGGCCGACGTCTACGAGGCCGCCCACCGGTTCAGCGAGCGGTCGCGGGTGTTGACGCTGCCCTCGGCCGATCCGGCCGTCGATCTCGTCGTCCAGCCCCTCCACGGCGATGCCGATCTGATCCGCGAGCGGATCAACCGGCTTGCTCGCGTGGGGCACGGCAAGGCCCGGGTCACACTGATCGTCGAGGAGAAGCAGCTCGATTGGTACGAGCGAAACCTCGATGCCGCCGTGCAGGTCGTGCCGCTGGCCGGGCCCCAGGACCGCATGCTCGCCCCGATCGAGTGCCTCGAGCTGGCCGGCGACCGGCTCACCTGCCCCAAGGTGGCGTTCCTGCTCGGAATCGAGGAGGTGTTCGTCGATTCGCTCGTGGCCGCCTGCCGCGAGGCCGGCGAGCATCCCGTGGCCCGCGTCGGCCACGTGCTCAGGCACCGGGACGGCAAGGGGGGTGTTTACTACGACTATTCCCGCGGAGCGGGCGAAGTCAGCGGTCTCCACGACGCCGCGATCGGCTGCGTGATCTTCGACCGCGACTGGCTCGCCAACCGGGTGCCGCTGCAGGGCATCGCCTGGAAGGATATCTGCCGGCTGGCCGTGCTCGAACGGCAGAGCGTGGTCGATTGCCCATCCACGGCGATCGTGATCGACATCAGCGATTACGAGCAGGTGCTCCACAGGATGCAGCCGGCCGACACCATCCCGCTCGATCCGCAGACGCTCGCCCGGCTGGCCCACCCCGTCCGGGAGGCGATCTCGTCGAGCGCCACGGTCGTCAACTGCTCCACGGCGACCGCGATGACGGTCGAGCCGTCGCGGGGCCTGACCGAGGAAAACCTGCTCGCGACGGTCTGCGGGATGGAAGAGGAGAAGCGTTGGCGGCTGCTCCTCAACCTCTATCACGCCGTCCCGATGCCGGGGTGGATCCGCAATTCGATCACCTTCTGCCGCAAGGCGATCGGGATCCGTTGACGCAATCCGCCCTCCCGCTCCGGGAAGCCGCCCGATGCTCATGACACCACCTCCGAGCGCCGATCAGCACGAGCCGGCCACCGCGGGCGGCCGCTCCGACGGTGAGCGGTCGGCGGGCAGCCGGCGCGTCGATGCCTGCCTCGATCTGGCCGGCAGGCTCGTCGAGGCGGGCCTCGAGCGGCTCAGGCGGTCGGCAGGCCTCGCGTTCGCGTTGTTGATGACGCTGGTCTTCTACTATCCGTCTTTCCGCAACGGATCCCGCGACGCCGGCTTCCTGTATGGCGGCGACGTGATCGGGTTCTACTGGCCGTACCTCGCGAAACTGCAGCATCTGCTGTCGCGGCACCAGTTCGTCGCGCTCGACTTCGGCCAGTTCAACGCCAGCGCCGACTTCTTTCTGGCCGCCAATTTCTTCCCCTGCCATCCGTTGTTCGTGGTCTGGGCGCTCGGCAGCTCCCCGGAGACGACGACGTTCCAGTCCGCCGGCCGGATTCTCGTCCTGGCGCTGGCGATCCACAGCTTCATCGCCTGCTACTTCGCGCAGCGGCTGTTGACCAGATTCTTCCGCCTGGACTTCTGGGTGGCCGCGTTCGCCGCCGCGGCGTTCGCCTTCAGCGTGTACGTGGTCAACGCCCACGGCGAGCCGATGTATGTGTTCTGCGCCTCGATCGTGCCGTGGGCCGCCTGTGCCGCGCTCGATTATGCCGAGCAGCGGGGGTTCCGCCGGCTCGTGCTCGCCGCCTTCCCCGTGCTCGTGGGCTACTTCGCCGGGTACGTGCCGCTGGCCATCGCCTGCCTGGCGATCGCCGCGGTGATCGTCGGCATCAGGCTGTTTCTGCTCGAGGATGCCGGTGTCTCGATCGCCGGGAGGGCGTCGAGGTTCCTCGCGGCGATGCTGCCCTTCGTGGTCGCCAGCATGGTGGCCGCGCCGTACCTGCTGCAGGTGTTTTTCTTCCTCAAGGCATCACCGAGCGCGTCGCGGCCGTCGCTCTTCTACAGCGCTCACCAGTTGGCCGACATGCCCCAGAGCATCCTGCGGGTGCTGTCGTATCGATTTCCGATCCCGGGGCCATTCACCGAGTTTTCCATCACCTGGGGATTCATCGCCCTGGCGGTGGCGCTGATCTTCCTGCTCTCGTCGCGGGCGGCCGACGCGCTCAGCCGCCGGGAATGGACGCTGCTGAAGGCCGCGGGCGTGATCTACTTCGCGATCGCCCTGAGCGTGTTCGGGGAGCACAGCGTCGTCAGCGACCTGGTGTTCTATTTCATTCCTCAGGTCGGCGGCATGCACATCTACCAGCGGTTTCTCCTGCCGGGGCAACTGCTGTTCGGCGTCATGATCGCGCTCATGCTCAAGGCGCTGGTCGATTCCCGGCCGGTCGTGGGACTGCGGATCGCGTTTGTGGCATTCGTCGCTGCCGCCGGAGCGGCCGCATGGTGCCTGATCCGGCAGCCGGAATCGGCCGGGATCGTCGGGGTCAACAATCATCTCGTGTTCGAGTTGCTGGTCGCCGCCCTGGCGATGGCCGCGATGCTCGTGCCCGACAGGACGTTCGCCCAGGTCGCGACGCTGGCCCTGTTCGCGCTCCCCGCGCTCGACGTGATGTATGACCGCTGCCATGGAAACAGCGGGTATGACGTCCAGAAGACGCGGCAGGGGGTGATGCTCGACGAGTCGCTTCGCCGGGGCGTGCTCGCGTACGTGGAGCGGTTCCGCGCCCAGGGCAAGCAGCTGGTCAAGTACGTCGACATCACGCCCCGGTGGACCAGCGATGGCGTCGAGACGTTCCCGAAGGCGTTTCCCCACTTCGTGCTCCGGGAGGTGTCGCTCTGTCCGTACTCCGGCTGGAACTTCTACCTCTCGTCGCGGGCCGACTACATGCGCACGATTCCCTACCAGGGGGACGGGCGATTCCATCCGCAGTGGGAGCGACTGCGGATGTCGGGCGCCGACTTCGTCGTGGCGCTGGAGTCCGACCTGCCGTCCCTGGAGCCCCTGACGGGAACCCTTGCCGCCGGCGACATCCACAGGCTGCCCGGCGGCGTCGTGCTGGCTCCGCTGATGTCGTCCCGGATCGATAGCCGGCCGACCGAGGACACCCTGTTCGACAACGGCTACGTGCGGGTCGTGCGCGGGGCGGCCTGGGAATTCGAGGATGCCCCGCGCGAAGCCCGTCGAAACCTCGCCCTGCGGGCGCGGGCGATCCAGAGCAGCGACGGCGGTGGCGAGGCGGGCAGGGCCGTCGACGGCAATCGCAGCGGGGTGTTTTCCCAGGGGTCGGTCACGCATACCGGCAGCGAGCCGGGGGCATGGCTGGAGATCGATCTCGGGTCGTCGCGTCCCGTCGGGGCGGTGCGGCTCTGGAATCGGGCCGAGGTGCCCCAACGGCTCGGCGACTTCTGGCTGACGATCAGCGACACGTCCGCGTCCACCCTGACCACGGCCGCGATTCCCCGCGAGGCGACGGCGGCGGGCCTGTGGCAGCAGCGGGTCAGGCTCGTGCCCAGTCCGTCGCTGACGCTCGTCACGCCGGGAGCGGTGGGCCGCTACGTGCGGGTGCAGTTGGCCGTGGAGACCGCGAGTCCGGAGAACGTGTTGAGCCTCGCCGAGGTGGAGGTGTATCCGCCCGTCGGCGGAGCCGCCGACGGGGTCGCGGAGCACGGGGCCGATGCCCTCGTGGTGCACGGCTTCGAATGCAACGATGCCAACGCCCTGAAGCTCGACGTCGAATCGGCCGAGCCGGTCACCATGAAGTACCTGCTCTGGAACAACCCCCGGCTGGCCTACAGCCTCAATGGCAGGCCGCTGACGCCCGGCGAGAACGAAGGGCTCGTGTCGATCAGTCTGCCGGCGGGCCGAAACGTCGTGGAGATCGTCTACCGCAATCGGATGTTCGCCCTGTTCTGGGTCGTGTACGCGGCATACGCCGCGGTCGCGGTCTGGGCCGGGTTGACGCTCGTGGTCGAGGCGACCCGCGGGTTTCTGGACCATGCCTGGACATCCCCACGCCGATCATAAGTCCCGTTCCCCGGAGGAAGCAGAAGGTTTCTCATGGCGATCAAAGACGTCCTTTCCGCACCGTTGGTTTACGACCTGGCCCAGTACGTGATCCGTGGCACCGCCTACGGTCCGGACTTCGTCTCACGCTACATCAAGGCCAAGCCCGGCGACCGGGTGCTCGACATCGGCTGCGGCACGGGCGTGATGCTCCATCACCTGCCGGACGTGCAGTACGTCGGGTTCGACATGAGCGAGGCCTACATCGAGGCCTGCCGGAAACGCTTCGGCAATCGGGGCACCTTCCACCAGTGCGAGGTCACTCCCGACACCGTCGCCGATTACGGCCAGTTCGACATCGTCCTCGCCGTCGGCGTCGTTCACCACCTGGACGACGCCCAGGCGAAGAACATGTTCACCATGGCGTCGCGGGCCCTGTCGTCGGGGGGCAGGCTGATCACGCTCGACGGCTGCTACACGACGCCGCAGTCGGCCGTCGTGCGCCGGCTGCTCGACAATGATCGCGGCAAGTTCGTGCGCACCGAGTCCGCCTACCGGGCGATCGCGGAAGGGGTGTTTCCCAAGGTCACGACATCCATCCGACACGACATGTTCCGCATCCCCTACACCGTCATCGTGATGGAGTGTGCAGCGTGATCACAGCCGTACCCACCGCGGAGACCGTGGCCCGGACCGCACCCATGAAGCCCGCCAACGAGCAGCTGCTCTCGGTCGTGACCCCCGTCTACAACGAGGAGGAAGTCGTGGACCGCCTGGCGGCGGAAATCATCTCGGCCCTCTCGTCCCGCAGCGGGCCCTGGGAGGTGATCGCCGTCAACGACGGCAGCCGCGATGCCACGCTCGCGAAGCTCGTCGCCTGGCATCGCCGGGAACCCCGGTTCAAGGTGATCGATCTGTCGCGTAATTTCGGCCATCAGCGGGCCCTGCTCGCGGGCTTGAGCCATGCCTCGGGCGACGTGATCGCCTGCATCGACGGCGACCTGCAGGATCCGCCGGCGCTGATCCCCACGATGCTCGATCAGCTCGACGAACAGGACGCCGACGTGGTCTACGCCGTGCGCCGCCGGCGCAAGGAAAACGCGGCCAAGACGACGGCCTACTGGATGGCCTACCGGCTGATGCGCTGGATCATGGACATCGAACTGCCGCTCGATTCGGGCGATTTCGCCGTGATGCGCAGGCCGGTGCTGGAGGCGATGCTGCGGATGCCGGAGCAGAGTCTGTTTCTGCGGGGCCTGCGGGCGTGGGTCGGATTCCGACAGGTGCCGTTCGAATATGAACGCGCGGCCCGGGCGGCCGGTGAGGCGAAGTATCGGTGGAGCGACCTGTTCCGGCTGGCCTACAACGGGATCTTCAGTTTCACGAAGGTTCCGATCCGGGTGCTCGGCATGGTCGGGTCGGCGGCGATCATCGTCAGCGTGTGCTACGCGCTGTGGCTGGTGGGGGCCTGGTTGCTCGGAGCCCCCATCCCGGCCGGCTTCAGCACGCTGATCCTGGCGATCATTTTCTTCAGCGGCGTGCAGCTGGTGGCGATCCGGATCCTGGGCGCGTACATCCATCGGATCTACGACGAAGTCCGCGCCCGGCCCGTCTACCTGGTGCGGAGGTTCTGGAACGGCGACGGTCGCGGGGATACGGCCTGACCCATGGAACCAGCCTATTACGACGAGTACTATCGCAACGAGCGCGAGCACTGGTGGTTCCGCGCTCGGGAATCGATCCTGCGCCGGC
>RFUD01000132.1 GCA_009923125.1 Planctomycetia bacterium | reverse complement strand
TCGGCCCCGGCGCCCGCCGCCACGATGCGGCCCGGGTTGAGGATCATGCGCGGGTCGAACAACGCCTTCACGCGGCCGAACACCGCGGCGAGTTCCGGAAAGAAGCGGGCGAAGAACGCGGTCCGGGACAACCCGAGCCCCTGCTCGCCGCCGATCGTTCCCCCCACCGCCACGACCTGCTCGTAGATGGCCGCGGCGAGCCGCTCCAGCCGTTCCCGCTCGCCGGGCAGCCGCGGTTCGGCATACGGCCGCACGTGCAACTGCCCCTGGAGCGCGTGCCCGTAGATCAGCGCGGTCGCCGACTCGTGCTTGAGCACCTCCTGAAGTCGGTGGAGGAAGTCGAGAAGCCGCTTCGGCGGCAGCACGATGTCCTCGATGAACGGCACCGGCCGCGACGCCCCGCGCACGCCGTGCAGCGTCGCCACCACCTGCCGCGACAGTTCCCAGAACAGGCCGGCGTCGCGGTCGTCCTCCGCGCGCCGCACGTCGAGACACAGCCGCCGGATGCCCTGCAGCCGTCGGAGCGCGTCGTCGAGACGCGCCCGACTCTCCGCCGGCGTCGCGGCCGTGAACTCGACGAGCAGCCCCGCGTCCGCCGCCGGCGGGATCAGCAGGTCGAACGTCACCCGCGTGCCGCGGGCGAGCGCGAGGTGACGCTTGTCGAACAGGTCGCAGGCGCTCGGACCCCAGGCCGCGAGCCGCAGCGCCGCCTCGGCGGCCTTGTCGAGCGAATCGAACAGCACGATCGCCACGGCCCGCCCCGCGTCGGCGGCCACGGTGTCGAGCGTGGCCTCCGTGACCACCGCGAGCGTGCCGGCCGCGCCGCACAACAGCCGCGGCAGATCGACGGCCGCGCCCCGCTCCAGGTCGTCGAGCCGATACCCGCCGTGCGAGGCCCGGTCGGCCGGCTGCCACCGCGCGATCGTGGGGCGGGACTCCGCGAGAATCACGGCCATGCCGGCCGCCAGCCGCGCCGGCGTGCCGTCCGTCGTGTCGCCGTCCACCGGCGCGGCGGGCGCCAGTTCCACCAGGCTGCCGTCGGCGAGCACCACCTGCGCGGCGGCCAGCCGGCCGCGCACCGCTCCGTGCCGCGCGAATCGGCTGCCCGACGTGTTGCGGCCGATCATCCCCCCCACCGTCGTCACGGCGGCGTTGCTCGGATCGGGGCCGAACGTCCGGCCGAGCCGCGCCAGGTGCTCCTCGAGTTGCAGCGCGACGACGCCGGGCTGGACCCGCACCTGCGTCGCGGACGTGTGGATGATCCGCCGCATGAACCGGGCGGTGTCGAGCACGATGCCGCTGCCGAGCGCGTCCCCGGCGATCCCCGTGCCGGCGCCGCGCGGATGGATCGCGATGCCGCGTTCCGCGGCCCAGCCCACGGTTGCGGCGACGTCCTCGGCGGACCGCGGCCGCACGACCACCAGCGGCCAGCATTCGAACAGGCTGGCGTCGGTGGCGTAGAGCCCGCGATCGGCGTCCTCGCAGAGCACCTCGCCGGCGACGAGGCCCCGCAGGTCCTCGGCGATCCGCTGCGGGTCACGCTCCATGGCCCGCCCCGGACCGCAGGCGGGCGGCCTGCTGCCGGTGCTTCTCGTGCGTCTCGAGATCGAAGCCGCCGAACGATCCGGCGACACCCGGTCCGCGATAGCGGGCGCCGCAGCGGTAGCACGACAGGCACTCGGGCATCACGACGTACAGCACCACGTCGGCGAGCGCCGTGGCGAACAGGATGCCGAACGTGAGGATCAGTTCGCGGCAGGCCCAGGCGACGCAACTCGCCGCCAGGCCCGCGACCACGATCCCCACCCCGACCCGCTGCGGAAAATCCTTGCGGACGAACAGTTCGGTGCTCGGGCAGACGAGGCACCGCCGCAGCCGCGGCGGATCACCGGGTGCGAGGGCATCCGCCGGCACCGCGATCGAGGCCCGGCAGGCCGGGCAGGCGACCGCCGGCGTGCGCTCGACGTCCTCGACCGCGACCGTGGCGTGGCAGCCGGGGCAGGCGTAGGTGATCCGCATGGGTGGCAATCCACGAAGGGTGCGACGTCGCGCCGACGTCAGGCGCCGGCCCCGAGCAACTGGGCGGTCAGTTCGCCCACGATGGCCGCGAGGCAGGCGACGTACAGGATACCCGTGGCGCTCTGCGTGTTGGGAATGTCGAGCGTCTTGCGGCTCATCCACAACAGCGCGGGCAGCCCGGCAAGCCCCGCGAGCCAGCGCAGGGAGAGGAGGGCCAGCTCCGCGGACGACAGGCCCTGCCAGGGCGCCGTGCCCGACCGCGGCAGGCCGAGACACGTCGCCACGAGCACCGCTGCCCAGGCGACGAGCGCGAGGTCGATCATCCGCCGCAGCGCATCGACCCGCATGCCCGGCGCGTTGAGATACCAGTGCCCGAGCAGCATCGCGTGCACCGTGAGGCCCACGAGCAGTCCCGAGAGCAGGCGCGCCGTGGCCGGCAGGACGGCCGCCGGACCGGCGCAGACGCTCGCGGCCGCCAGCAGGGCGGCGCACGCGGCGCAGAATCCGAGCCCGCCACGGGTCCGCTCCGCGTACCACGCGATGCTTCCCAGCCAGGCCGCCACCGCCGCCGCGGCCGGCAGCGGCCAAAACCAGCCCGGCAGCGCCGACCCGCCGAGCAGCGCCGCGAACGTCCCGAGCCCGAGCACGACCAGCAGATTCACGCGAAAGAAGCCCGCTGGCACGACGCCCGTCGGCGTCAGCAACAGGCCGACGCAGAGCCCCCAGGCGAACCGGCAGAGGAAGTCGATGAGGAGCGTCACGACGCCGGGCGGTTTCCGTAGATCAGCGACATCACCTCGGCCCGGCTCGACACGTTGGACCGGAAGATGCCCTTCATGGCCGACGTGACGCACAGGCTGCCCGGCTTGCGCACCCCACGGATCGTCATGCAGGTGTGCGAGGCCTCGACGACGACCGCCACGCCCTTCGCCCCGAGATCCTCGACGAGCAGGTCGGCGATCTGCTCCGTCATCCGCTCCTGGACCTGCGGCCGATGCGACACGACCTCGACGATCCGCGCGAGCTTGCTCAGGCCGAGCACCCGGCCGTCCGGCAGGTAGCCGACGTGGGCCTTGCCGACGAAGGGCAGGAGGTGGTGCTCGCACATGCTCGTGAACGCGATGTCGCGGATGAGCACGATCTCGTCGTACTTTTCCGTGAACGCCTTGCGCAGATGCACCTTCGGGTCCTGGTGCAGCCCCGAGAACATCTCCGCATACATGCGGGCCACGCGGGCGGGCGTCTCGAGGAGGCCCTCGCGGTCGGGATCCTCGCCCACGGCGGCCAGAATCTCGCGGACGGCCCGCTCGATCCGCGCGTGATCGACGGGAGAGGCTTCGTGCTTCATGCCCACACTCTAGTTGACGCTGAACTGCGGGGGAAATGGCCGCGTCATCGCGGCCGCGGGACGGCCGGCCAGGGCTTCGAGCAGGAGCCGCGTGCGCCGAAACACGTCGCACTCCGCCAGCAGTCGCATCTTCCACTCCAGATCGAGGTCGATGGTGTAGGAGACGATGTCGGCGAGCATGCCGAGCGAGATCTGGGCGCCGAGCAGTTGGTCGAGCTGTTCGTAGGCGTCGGGAATCTTGGGCATCGCCTTTTTGAAGGCGGCGAGCAGTTGCCGCTGGAGTTCGGCGGCGGCGCCGGAGGCTGCGTCGTCCGGAACGATGTCGTCGAGGATCTCCGACTCCACGACGCGAAACAGCTTCTTCGGCGGCAGCTCGTTCACCAGACGCAGCCGCCGCACGCCGAGCAGGAGCACGTTGTACGTGCCTTCGGGCGTCTTCTGGTGCGTCGCGATCCGGCACAGGCACGCGGTCGACCGCAAGGCGGGTCGCCCCTCGTAGTTCGCCTCCCAGCCCGGCGACAGCACCGCCAGGGCGATCAGCCGGTCTTCCTCGAGCGCCTCCTCGAACATCGCCCGGTAGCGGGTCTCGTAGATGTGGAGGGCCTGCATGACGTGCGGAAACATCACCAGATTCGGCAGGGCGAAAATCCGTGCCCGTCCGGAGAACTGGTCGGGGGAAAAGGCGAGAGGTTCGTCCGTCATGGAAGCGGTTCCGACGAATCAGGCGGTCGCCGACGTCAGGCCGGCGGCGGGTCGAGGTGGATCTCCGGCAGCAGTTCCGGGTCGAGCGTGATCTCGGGGAAGTCCTCCGTGCTGGCCGCGACCTCCGCCAGGCAGGCGTCGAAGGCGGCGAGAAAGCCGACGATGTCGAGTCCCAGGTGCCGCGGGGCGTATGGCTCGAGGTAGCCGTGCACGCTCTTGTGGAGCTTGCGGGCACCCCGGATGTTGCCGTTTCCGAAATGATAGAGGGCGACCGCGGCCTGGATCAGTCCCTGGTAGAACTTTCGCGAGGGGCCGCGGTACTCCGTCCACAGTTCCTCCCACACCTCGTGGCTGTCGTAATAATCACAGGCGTTGAACTTCTCGATTCCCGCGAGGTACAGCGGCTCGTAGGCCGCCGCGGAACCAGCCGCATCCATGGGACACCTGCCGTGGGAGACGCATTCGTTCGCCGGGCCGTTCGGGACCGGAACCGCGGAGGGTCGCGGCTCGTGAATGGTAGCACCGTGGGGCCGGACCAGGGGGGCGCGCCGGTGTTTCGCGTTGGACGGGAGCCGCTCTCCGACCGGCGCCGGCGGGCCGAAACCATCGCGGAGCGGCTGGCAGCGGCCCACCCGGACGCCGACTGCTCGCTCGATTTCGAAAACCCGTTTCAACTGCTGGTGGCCACGATTCTCTCGGCGCAGTGCACCGACAAGCGGGTCAACATGGTGACGGGCGGGCTGTTTCGCCGCTGGCCGTCGGCCGCGGCCCTGGCCGGCGCCCGCCAGCGGGACCTGGAGGCCGTGATCAAGAGCACGGGCTTCTACCGGGCGAAGGCGAAAAACATCCTCGGCTGCTGCCGGGCGCTCCTCGAGCGGCATGGCGGCGAGGTGCCGCGGTCCCTTCCCGACCTCGTGAAACTCCCCGGAGTGGGACGCAAGACGGCCAACGTCGTGCTGGGCAGCGCGTTCGGCCTGGCCGAGGGCATCGTGGTGGACACCCACGTCGGCCGGATCACCCGGCGGCTCGGCCTCACCCGCCGCGCCGACGCCGTTCAGGCGGAGCGGGATCTGGTGAAGGTGGTGCCCCGCGACCACTGGGTCGCCTTCAGCCACCGGCTGATCGCGCATGGCCGCACGATCTGCCCGGCCCGCACGCCCCGCTGCACGCTCTGCCCGCTCGCCGACCTCTGTCCGCGTGTCGGCGTCGGGCCACGGCCCGGACGGAAACGCTCCGCACGGCGGCCGGCGGCGAAAAAACCGCGGCATCCCTGACAGGCCGGTGACGAAAGCATACAATCGCCGCCTGTCGGGTTCCTGACCGCTCCGCCCCCGCACCTGGAACCAGCCATGATCCTCTCCGGGAACGAGATCAAGCAGCAGCTCGGTGGCAACATCGTCATCGACCCGTTCGACGAGAGCCGGCTCAACCCCAACAGTTACAACCTCTCGCTCCACGACGAGTTGCTCGTGTACGAGGAGGTGGTGCTCGACATGCGGAAGAGCAACCGCGTGGAGCGGATCCAGATACCGCCGGACGGGCTCGTGCTCACGCCCAACCAGCTGTACCTCGGCCGCACCGTCGAGCGGACCGAGACGCACAACCTCGTGCCGATGATCGAGGGCCGCAGTTCGATCGGCCGGCTCGGCCTGTTCGTGCACGTGACCGCCGGCTTCGGCGACGTGGGCTTCTGCGGCTACTGGACGCTCGAGATGTTCGCCGTGCAGCCCGTGAAGATCTATCCCGGCGTGCCGATCTGCCAGATCTTCTTCCACCAGGTCGCCGGCGACATCACGGAATATGCGAGCGACAAGTACCAGCACAACCGCGACATCCAGCCGAGCATGCTGTTCCGCGAGCTCTCCGGGGCCGACCCGGCCCAGCAACTCGAGCTCGAATTCGACGCCGGCCGCGGGGCCCGCGATCTGTTCGGGCAACGGATCGTCCAGCAGGCGGCGAGATAACCGGCGATGATCCCGAAGCTCCTGGCGTGGATCGCGTTCGCCCTGGCGATGCTGGCCGCAGTGCTGGCGCTGGTGGTCGTGTTTGCCCGAGGCGCCGTCGGCGACAATGCCGTGTCGCTGATGAACGGCGGCCTGGCGCTCCTCGGGCTGTCGATCCTCGTGGCCGTCGCACTCCTCGTGCTGTCGGCCTTCCGCACCTGACCGCCCCGGCCCGCCTGCCCCTTGTCTTCGCCGCTTCCGCCGCTTTCCATCCAGCTTCCCGCCAGACCCGCTTCCCGTAAGAAAGGCCGTTCCGCGTGCTGCGCAGCCACACCTGTGGAGAACTTCGTCCCGATCACGTCGGCGCGCGGGTGACGCTCTGCGGCTGGGCCGACCGCGTCCGCGATCACAAGGGGGTGATCTTCATCGACCTCCGCGATCGCTGGGGCCGGACGCAGGTGGTCGTGGGCCCCGACAGCGCGCCGGAGGCGCTCGCCGCGGCGCGGAACGTGCGGTCGGAATGGGTGCTCAAGGTGACGGGCACCGTGGGCGCCCGCCCCGAGGGCACCACCAATCCGAAGCTCGCCACGGGCGGCATCGAGGTCGTGTGCTCGACGCTCGACGTGCTCAACGAGGCGGAGACGCCCGTCTTCCAGCCCGGCGCGACGGAACTCCCCGGCGAGGAGGTGCGGCTCGCGCACCGCTGGCTCGACCTGCGCCGGCCGCAGATGCAGGACAACATGTTCCTGCGCAGCCGGATCGTGAAGATCATGCGCGACCACTTCGACGAGCTCGGCT
>RFUD01000131.1 GCA_009923125.1 Planctomycetia bacterium | reverse complement strand
GTTTTCGCTGAGCCTCGCCCTCTCCGGGAGCATGACTCCCTTTTCCTTCGTGCCCCCCCGCACCTTTCGCGACCGTCTGGCATTTCCCGCTGCCGACGAGTGGCGATTCACCGCCATCACCGTCGGCAGCAGCACGGTGCGCGGGTATCTGGGAGGGCTCGACCGGCCCGTCACGCTGCTCAGCGAGCAGCCCGTCGCCAGCCCTCTTCCACCCGTCTGGGGCCCCGTGACGATCGGCAACATCGCCGGCGGCATCCGCCCATTCAAGGGCTGGATCGGGCGGTTTCGCATCTACGGCACGGCCCTGCCTGCCGCCGACATCGCCGCCATCCACGCGGGCGACATCGCGGCTGCGGCGGCGACCGTGGCCCGCCTCCCGCCGCCGCGGCCTGAGCCCGCGCGGCCGCTCGTCCTCAAGCGGTCCGCGATCCCGTTCTCCACCCGGTGGGAGCGGCCCGACGCGCTCCCCACGATGCAGTCGTTTCACGCCACCGACCTGCTCTGGGTGTATGGCACGAAGAGCGAGTTTGTGCAGGCGGTGCACGCCGCCGGCCTGCGCTACCAAGGCACCCTCAACGGCCTGCAGGGCACCGAGAAGGCAACGCCCGGCCCGTCCAACGCCGGTGACACGAGCGGCCGCCACGAGACGTTCGACGGCGAGAAGAACATGCCGTCGTGGATGGTCACGTTCAAGCCACCGCACTACACCGGTTGCTGCAATCAGCCGGCGTTCCGCGAGTTGTTTTTCACTGCCGCGAAGAAGCAGGTGGAGATCGGCGTCGACATGCTTCACGTCGACGATTCGGCCGTGAACGCCTCGTGGGTGCGGCACGCGGCCGTCTGCTTTTGCGACGCCTGCCGGGCTGGGTTTCGCGATTATCTGCGCCGCGTGCACACGCCCGCGGAACTCGCCGCCCTGGGCGTCGACTCGCTCGACGGCTTCGACTACCGAGAGCACCTGAAGGCCCACGGCATTCCCGATGTCGCGACCTACCGACGCAAGTTCTCGAGCCTGCCGCTCACGCCCGATTTCATCGCCTTCCAGATCGAGAGCACGCGGAAGTTTTATCGTGACTTCCGCACCGTCTTGGATGAAGCGTCGCCCTCCAAACGTATCGCCATCTCCGTCAACGAGGGCCTGCCGATCGCGGCGGCCGACGAGCGTCTCTATCATGCCGACACCGTGGACTTCTACCACGGCGAGGTCTACGACCGGACGTTCGCGGCCAGCCTCGCCGGCAACAAGTCGGCGGAGGCCCTCGGCATGCAGTTCGTCTCCACGCCCTTGCCACTGGGCACGGCCGACGGTCTGCGGACGCTGGCCCTGGCGTATGCGACCGGGCAGCTGCAGCTCGTGCCGTGGGACATCTACATGGGCTCCGATGCGATCGGCAGCCTGCCCCGCTATTTCGGCACCCGGGAAGACTATGGCGCCGCCTACGACCTGATCCACGAGCATCCGGAGTTGTTCGACGCCGCTTCGAGCATGGCCGAGGTGGGCGTGCTCGTGAATGCCGATGTGGCGACGAAGGCCCGGCTCGAGGAGGTGTGCGAGCGGCTGGCCACGCTCCAGGTGCCGTTTCATCTGATCGCCGCCGCCACGAAGCAGGCCCGCATCCCGCTCCGCGAGGTCGATCTGCAAGCCGTGCGCACGCTCGTGCTCGTGAGCCCGCCGGAGTCGTTCGCTGCCGAAGACCGCGCCGTGCTCGACCGCGTGCTCGCCGACCGGCGGCTGCGGCTGGTGGCTCCCGACGCCGATCTCGACGGCTTTCTCGCCGCCCGCGGCATCGACATCCTCGGCTGGGAGGGGCCAGAGGGGGTGTACCTCTTCCCGCGGGGATCGGCCACGGGCCCGATCATTCACGTCGTCAATTGGAATGCGTCGCCGGATGGCGGGCAGACAGACGTGTATCGAAACACGACGGTCACGCTGCGACACCCCGACCGCTGGGGGCCGCTCGGCCGGGTCACCTACCATCAGCCGGGCGAGCCGGCCATCGATCTCGAGCCCGAGGTGCATGCCGATGCCATCCGCATCACGCTCCCGCGGCTGGCCACCTGGGGCATCCTCAAACTCTCGCCCGCCGCGGCGGCTCGGTGAGGCACGTGACCGTGCGGTGCTTGCGGCTTCAAGCAGTGCAACCCTCGTGATAGAAACTGGTTCCATCGGTGGGGGCAGGTCGGAAGCCCTTGGCCGGGCTATCCTTTTCCACTGGCGTCGACGAACTGCCGCGGGGTGAGAACGGTCAGCGTCCCGACGGCCGCAGAGGGAAAGTGCCTCGCGTTGCCAGACACCAAGTGACACCCGAGCGCGATGGCACATTCCGCGAACGGAGCGTCGTCAGCATCGGGAAGTCCTCGAACAAGTTGGGCCGGACGGACGACGGCGTATTCGGCCTGGGATTGAATCCGCCTGAGGACGATCAACACTTCGTGTCGTGGAAGGTTGAATTCCGGACGCTGCAGTACCTCTTCGTATTCCGCGATAATCCGGTCATCAAGCCCAGCCCGAACCGCGCCACTTCGGAGCCATTCGACGATCTGCCCGGGGGCGCCATGCGGACTCAGAAACCCGGATACCAGCACGTTCGTGTCGAACACCGCGACACCCGGCCGGTCGCTCATGAGGGACGCTTTCGGTCGCGACGAGCCGCGGCGATCACGCCCTCGATCTCAGGGCTCGACAACGCATCAGCACCCGTCCGCCGCGCCCGCTCCCGAATTCGGCGGAGTGCAATCTGGCTGCGGGCCTCGCGTGCCGCCTTCAGCACATCTTCCGGATCGTCTTCTTCATCCACATACATGATCACAGCCATCGGGCGGCCGTTACTGGTGAGAATCATCTCCTCCGCGGCAGCCAGTCGCTCCCGCACAACCCGCGGTCGCTTGAGCTCATTGACCGCAATGTAGTCCATAATTGTCTCCTTTTCATGGTCATAATATGCTCCTCTCGTCCCCTCAGCAAGTCCAAACGCTGCGATTCTGAAGGTTGCTCCAAAAAGGTGACGTTCTCCCCGTCGCTGATTCAGGTCGCCGCGGACCTCCGCGATCCGAAGATGGGGGCGCGGAAAGTCCGCGGACTGATCAAAGCCGGCCACGAGTTGCGGTGCGACGACTTGCTCCTGCTCAGCTCCGATGAGCGGGGCGAGAGCCGTGAGACATGGCAGGGACGGTCGGCGATCATCCGCCGTGAGCCTGTCTGGCAGTGGCTCCTCGATCAGGGATGATTCCGCTGAAGGCTGACGATCTCAGGCCGCATCGCCTCGTAGTTCAGCGTGCGGCGCAGCGGAGTTACGACGTTGCGGCGGCCAGATGAAAGCGATCGCGCCGCGGGGTGCTGGCCGACCTGGTACAAGAGGAGGCCCGGCGTCCGAACCCTCGTTTCCAGGAGCACGCCCGTGTCCCCCGTTCCCCGAGCCCGTGCCCACGTCCTGATGGAGGCCACCTACCGGCAACTGCTCGACCGCCGGCCGAACGTGGCCGTGCTGCCGTGGGGCGCGACAGAGGCCCACAACTTCCATCTCCCGCACGGGACCGATGTGATCGAGGCCGAAACGATCGCCACGGCGGCCGCCGATCTGGCCGCGCGCCGGGACGCGCGGCCCCTGGTGCTGCCCGTGATCCCGTTCGGCAACAACGCCCAGCAACAGGACCAGGTGGCCACGATCCACCTCTCCACGGCAACCGCGCTGGCGGTGCTGCGGGACGTGGCCCGGAGCCTCCACCGGCAGGGGATCGACCGGCTTGTAGTCTTGAACTCCCACGGCGGCAACGACTTCAAGCCGCTGGTCCGCGACGTGGCGTTGGAAACCGGCATGCTCGTCGTGGTGATCGATTTTTGGCGGATGCGACCTGAGGCGCTCACGCGGATCTTCGCGGAGCCCGGCGACCACGCCGGCGAAATGGAGACGTCGCTCCTGCTGCACCTCTGTCCCGAACTGGTCGCCCTGGATCAGGCCGGACCGGGCGCGGCCAACACGTGGGCCCTCCCCGGCCTCAAGCAGGCGGGCGTGTGGACGCCGCGTCCCTGGTCGCACGTGCATCCCGACACCGGCAGTGGCAACCCCGCTGCCGCGACCGCGGCCAAAGGCAAGGAGTACTTCGAGCTGATCGCGGCCGCGGTGGCCGACGTGCTCGTCGACCTTTCCGCGGCCCGCAAGGGCGGGATCCCGTACGTCTGACGGGCGCCTGATACGAATCACACCTGATCCTTCAGCCCGGCAGGTCGACGGTCCGGCCGGTCCGAAAGGCCTCGTCTGCCGCCAGCACGATCCGCAGGCTGTTCACCGCGTCGGCCATGTGGTCGCCGACGTCGCGATCGTGCAGGATCGCGTCGAGGAAGAACTTCTGCTCCAGCAGGCAGAGGCCGTCGTGGTCGGGCTCGCCCGAGCAGTCGATCAATTCGTCCTTGCGGTCGAACGACCCGTCGGCTTTCAGGTCGGCGTGGTGGAGCCTGAGGAGCGCCGCCTTGGTGTGCGCCTCGACGTCGTCGCTGGAGGCGTCTCCCTCCTTGACGCCCGCGATGCTCACGCAGCCCTTCGGGCCGATCACGTCCTTCACGAAATACGCGACGTCGCTCATCATCGGGCCCCAGCCGGCCTCGTACCAGCCGACCGAGCCGTCGGCGAAGGTCACCTGCAGCTGCCCGTAGTTGTACATCCCGGGCACGAGCTCGTCGGTGAGCCGGGCGCCGATCGCGCTCACCCGGGTCGGCTTGGAGCGGGTCATCTGGCACATCACGTCCACGTAGTGCACCCCGCAATCGACGATCGGCGACATGGAGTTCATCAGCGACTTGTGGGTCTTCCACATGTCGCCCGACGACTGCTGGTTGAGGTTCATTCGCATCACGAGCGGCTTGCCGAGCGTCCGGGCCGTCTCGATGAACTTCTTCCACGTCGGATGGACCCGGAGGATGTAGCCGACGACCAGCTTCTTCCCGGCGCGCCTCGCCGCGGCCACGACCTCCTCGGCCTCCGCCACCGTCACGGCGACCGGCTTCTCCAGAAACACGTGGCAGCCGGCCGCGAAGGCCCGCTTCGCGTAGTCGGCATGCGTGTCGGGATAGGTGTTGATCGACACGGCGTCGGGCTTCGTGGCGGCGAGCGCCGCGGCGTAGTCGGAAAACTGCGGATAGTCGCCGCCGACGGCGGCCAGCAGGTCGTGGCGCGACTTCTCGCCGCGGGCGACTACGCCCACGATTTCGAACTCCGGCAAGGAGTGATAGGCCTTGGCGTGCGACATCCCCATGTGGCCGCAGCCGACGACGAGAATCCGGATGGGCTTGCTCATGACGATGCTCTCCTCGGCAGCGTGCGCAAAAGGCCTGCCGGACAACCCGGAATCAGGCGTCATCGCGCCTCGCCGCCGAGGTTCTATCAGACTGCGGCGGCCGCTGCGGTGGCGGCGAGCAGCTGCTCGATCCACGGGCCCAGGTAGCGGCCGTTGTCGTGGTAGGTGCGGCCGCTCACGAGGTTGCCGTCGACCACGCATGGGGCATCGACGTAGATGCCACCGGCGCTCTCGACGTCGTGGCGGCACTTGGCCACCGTCGTGATTTTCCGCCCGTCGAGGCACCCGGCGTAGGCGGGGATCTCCACGCCGTGGCAGACGCTCGCGATCGGTTTGTCGTGCTCGAAAAAGTGCCGCGTGATCCGCACGAGGTGTTCGTCGTAGCGGATGTATTCGGGCGCCCGGCCGCCGCTGAAAAAGATGCCCGCGTATTGCTCGGGATCGACGTCGGCGAAGGCGAGGTCGGCCGTGATCTGGTAGCCCTCCCACTCCTTCGTGATCGTCCAGCCGGGCCGCACCTCGTGCATCACCATCTGAAACGTGCGCTTCTCCGGGCCGACCACGACCGGCTCGAACCCGGCCTCCTGGAGGCGGTAGAAGGGATAGAGCGTGTCGAGCGTCTCCGACGCGTCGCCGATCACGATGAGCACGCGCGGGGGGCGGGATCGGGTGAGCTTCGACGGTGCCATGATGGAGGTTTCCTGGAGGGCTGCCGGGCTCATTCGATCCTACGTCGCCGCAGCCTCCCCCTCATTCAGACTTCGCGGCGGCGGCATTCAGATTTTGCGGCCGCTGGGGTGGCTCGTTCGCGCTGGGCGTATCATGCCTGCCCCATGCGATTTCTCATAGTCATCCTCGCCGCCCTGAGCGGCGTTCCGGCGTCCCTTTCGGCGGCCCCGGCGCTGCCCTTCGATCCCGCCACGCTCCATGGGTTCAACCTCATGGAGAAAGTCGGTGTCGATTGGATGAACAACGCTCCGTACCGGGAGGAAGACTTCGCGCTCATCAAGGAGTTCGGCTTCAACTACGTCCGCCTGCCCGTGGACTACCGCTGCTACACGGTCAAAAACGAGTGGCTTTCCTTCCGCGAGGACGTGCTGCGCGACTTCGATCAGGCCATCGCCTGGGGCGAGAAGTATGGGCTCCATATCACGCTCGCGCTGCATCGCGCGCCGGGATACTGCGTGAACCCTCCCCCGGAGGCGAAGGACCTGTGGTCGGACGACGAGGCCCTGGCCGCCTTCACCGCCCATTGGGAGATGTTTGCCCGGCGCTACCAGAGCGTGCCCGCATCCCGGCTCAGCTTCAACCTGGTCAACGAACCCGGCGGCACGGCCCCCGAGAATGTGGTGCGTGTCTACCGGCACGTGGTGGCAGCCATCCACCGGGTCAATCCGGACCGGGTCGTCTTCCTCGACGGGGTGGACGGAGGCGGCAAAACCCTTCCCGAACTCGCGAGCCTCCCCAACATCGTCCAATCGGGTCGTGGCTACTACATGCCCGTCACCCACTACCGCGCCAG
>RFUD01000014.1 GCA_009923125.1 Planctomycetia bacterium | reverse complement strand
GGTGGCGTAGGAAGTCTTGACGTAGAGTTGCTGCCCCAGCGGCGATACCGGCGCCGTCGTGATCCGCTGCGAGAAGCCCTTGTTGTCGATGAACGCGATGTCGTACACGCGCAGGCCGTCGGCCCCGCAGGCGGCGTAGAGATACTCGCCACGCCCCTGAACCTGCAGCACTTCGCGGGTCTTCAGGGGATTGAGCAGCACGTCGCCGATGTCGCCGGCGGCGTGATGGTGCGCCGCCTGGAGGACGCCGCGGTTGTCGAGGTGCCTGCGGAAGTCGTCCGGGAAGGCGATCCGGTGGAAGGAACTGCCGATCACCGCCTGCGGCTCCTGCTGCTCCGTGACGACGACTCCCGCGAGGCCGCCGGTTCCCAGCCCCACCCAGGAGTAGCGGCCGATGAAGTTGGTGTAGTTCGTGCCCTGCATCAGCAGCTGCGCCATGATCGCGTTGTTGTCGTCGGCCTGCGACAGGTGGCAGTCAGAACACATCTTCGTCTCGTGGGTGCCCGGCTTGGAGGCCGAGAGGTCCGCGTCGCGCGGGCGTTTGGGTCCGCCGCGGACGGTGTGCGGCACGTTCGTGCTGAAGGCGATCCCGCTGAACCCCTCAGCGGAGATCGTCTGCTGCTGGACGTAGATCGACTCCCGGTTGTTGTTGTAGGAGCCGACGTGGATCGCGCAGCTCGAGCGCGACGGCCCGATGCGGTTGCCCGTGGCGTTGCCGTCGCGGGCGAGCATGAAGACGTCGTCCCGCAACGTCTGGAAGTTGTAGGCCACGAGGTTCCGGGACACGTCCCCCTCGTTGTGGAGCGCGGGGGCCTTCTTGTTGGCCTTTTGGGGAAGGTGGCAGCCGAAGCAGCTCGGATTCCAGGAGCTGTGGCAGGCGATGCAGCTCATGACGTCGTTGCGGTGGGCGCACCCCTCGGGCCGCCCGCCACCGCCCCACTCCATCGCGCCGTCCTCCGCCATCCGCACCGTCTTCGCAAAGGCCGAAAGGGCGTTGTAGTGCTCGCTTTGCGGGTCGATCGTGGCCTTCGTCTGCGTGATCTCCCACGTCAGGTCGGGTTCCACCATCGAGTTCTGGTAGATCCGCTCCCCCTCGACCACGAACCGCCGCTTGCCCGAGGGCGTCCGCAGTTCGCGCAGGTCGCGCCCGCCCTCCGGACTCGATGTGTTCGAGGCCGGGCCGCTCGTGCGCAGGGTGGCGATCTGGTCGGCGGTGCCGTGGCAATCGACACAGGTGATCTCGATGGCGGCCCGCACCTCGCCGTAGAGCTTCGTGTTGCCGTGCATGTCCTGGATGAAGTGGCAATCGATGCAGTGCATGCCACGCTCCATATGCACGTCGAGCAGGTGCACGGGCAGGCCGTCACGCTCGTGGGCCACCGCGGCCTCCTCGGCCCGGATCTGCTCGGGCGACTTGCGGTCGGCGCCGCGGTAGACCTCGCGGACCTTCTCCGGCATCTTGACCGCGGCCCGCAGCGCCGCGTTCCCGGCGTCGGCGACGGGCTCCCCGCGGTGGTCGAGCAGGTGCCCCTTGCGGTCGTGTTTGAACACGGCGCGGTAGGCCCAGCCGTGGCCGTGGAAGTCGGCGAACTGCGTCTGCTGCGTGCGGTCGTTGAGGTCGGTGAGGTTGGCGAGAAACTCCGGATCGGAGAGACGGTTCTTTGCGGCCGACTCGTTGGGGTTGGCGAACTGGCAGTTGATCATCTCCTCCGACGTCGGGTACTTCTGCTGCCGCGGGTAGATGAGGTCGCTGTCGGTCTCCTCGTCCCACCACATGTAGCCGATGTAGCTGTTCATCACGGTCGTGCCCGGGTGGATGTGGCACACGATGCACTGGCTCGTGGGGATACCGTTGCCGGGGGCGAATTCGTGCCGGATCGGGTGGCCGCTTTCCCCCCTGGGAATCGTGGGGTCCTCCGAAAAGCTCTCGCCCCGGTTGCCGAAGGCGGCGTAGGGCCCCGAGTGGACGGGTGAGCGATCGTTGGCGTAAATGACGTGGCAGCCCGTGCAACCGCTCGACCGGTAGTCGCCCGGATGGTCGTTGGTGCCGAGGAAGTTGAGCGTGGGATCGAACAGGCGGGTCTTCGTGAGGCTCACGAACACCGGGTCGGTGCGGTTCTCCGTGCCGAGCCCGCGGACGCTCAAGCGCGTCCGCGGCCGGCCCGGCTCCTCGAGCCGCTCCGGATTACCCACCTCGGGGCGAAACCGGCCGCCGCGTTCGAAGATGCGCAGCACGTTGCCGGGCTGCATCCGCTCGAACCGCGGCAGCGGGTCGAGAAACTTCATCACCGACTTGTAGTTGATCTCATCCTCGGTCGGCGGGGGCACGGTCTGCAGCCGCTGACCGACGCCGTGCATGCTGTAGCTCTCGCCGTAGCCGGCACGCTTGTTGGGGATCGAGCCGTTGTTGTAGAGCGCCGCATTCCAGAGCATGCAGCCGTGCGTCATCATGCTCTTTCGCACCTGCAGCACGATCGACGAGTGGCAGCCTCCGCAACTGATGTGGGCCACCCGCAGATCGCCCGGATTCACGAACCGGACGAACTCCGGCGACTCGTGGTTGAGGAGCGTGTAGGACCGGACCGGGTTTGCCGACCCATGCCAGGCCTCGCACTCCTCCGGATGGACGTGGGCGGCCTGCTTCGTGAGCGCGTCGGCGTTGCCGCCATGACAGTCGGTGCAACCGAGCCGTACGTTCGGGCTGCGGTGCATGTCGCCCACGCCGGCGTGGCAGGTGATGCAACCGCGGCTCTTGGCCGCCGCCTCCTCTGCCGTCTGCCGGGTGAGGTCGCGGCCGAGCATCTCCGCCGGCAGCGGAAAAGGGTTCGCGGGCTCCACGGGCGGCAGCGGCGCTGGCCGACCCGCGTCGGGACCGTCGCCCCCCTCCTCTTCGCCGACCGGTGACGGCGGCGGAAGGGTTGTGGCGACAGGCTTCTCGGCGAGCACGACCGATCCCACCGCCAGCCCCAGGCAGGCCAGCAGCGACACGACGAGAATGCCCGGGACCGTGGGCTCCAGGCGGGACATACGCGAACTCCGTTTCGCCGCGAACGCCGTCGGCGGCACTCTGCCTCATCCTTGCCGGGGCAGTACTCGTCACGAAATGATCGCCCACCCCCCGCAGAGCGTCAACCAGGAATTCCGCGCGAGACGCCGGCGGACCGTTCGCTGCGAACGGCCGAGATGCGGCGCAGCTCCGCCTCGAAACCCGGGAAGTCCGCGAGAATCCGGCGAAACGCGGTGCCGTCGAGCACCAACAGGTCCGACGGTTCCACGGCTCGCACGGTGGCCGAACGCGGCTGCCGGTAGAGCAGGGCCATCTCGCCACAGAACTCGCCCGCGCCGATTTCGCCCACAGACCTATCCGCCGCGTCGCCCACCGCCAACCGGCCACTGCACACGAAGTACATCTCGTCCTCGACGGCGCCTCTGGTGATCACGACGTCGCCAGCCGCCACTGCGAGCGGGCGGAAGGCGAGGAGGAGGTTGGCGAGCAGGAGCGGCGGCGCGGCGCGAAACAACGGCCCCCGCGCGAGCACATCGCGGGTCAGACACTCGTGCCAGAGATGACCGGATCGCTCGAGCAACTCGTGCGCTGCCCGCGGGCCCCACGAACCGGCGGGGTAGTTCGGAAAGTCGTCCGCCGGCGTCGTCCGCCAAACATCGAGCGCCGGCTGGACGATCCGCCAGGCGGTCTCCACGAAGTCGGTGCGGGAGAACAGCGTCGGGTCGCCATTGAGACCACTATAGAGCAACACCTCGTAGCCGGTACCACGGGACGCCTCGAACGTCTCGGCGTAATCGAACCGCATGCCGGCGGGCTGCAGGCTGAACACCGGCCCCGGCCGCTTGGCCTGCATCCGGATCTCGACGCCTTGCGTCGGCTGGATGTGGAAGATGAGCCGATTCGGCTCACCCATCGCCGGACCGGTCGCCCCGGGCTTGAATTCGACCACGATCTCCGTGCCGCGCTTCCAGAGCGACTTGCCCGATCGCAGATAGACGGGCATCCCCCGCCAGCGGTCGTTGTCGAGGTGCAGCGTCAGCGCGGCATACGTCTCGGTGTCCGATCGTGGATCGACCTTCGGCTCCTCGCGATAGCCCACCGCCACACCGCCGTCGGCCTTGCGGCCCGGACCATACTGGCCGCGAACGCACTCCCGCTCGACGGCGCTGCGATCGAGCGGGCGCACGGCGGCGAGCAGTCGCGACTTCGCGTCGCGCACCGCGTTCGGGTCGAGCGACTCGGGCGGCTCCATGCACACGTAGGCGAGCATCTGCAACAGGTGGTTCTGGAGCATGTCGCGCACGACGCCGGTCTTGTCGTAATACTCGCCGCGGGTCTCGACGCCCACGGTCTCGGCCGCCGAGATCTGGATGTGGTCGATGTGGTCCGCGTTCCAGAGCGGGGCGAAGATCCCGTTGGCCATCCGGAAGGCGAGCAGGTTTTGCACCGTCTCCTTCCCGAGGTAATGGTCGATCCGGTAGATCTCCTCCTCGCGCCAGCGGGCGAGCAGCGCCCGATTGAGCGCGATGGCCGAATCGAGGTCCTTGCCGAACGGCTTTTCGACGACGATCGCCCGGCGGCCGTCGAACCGGGTGAAGCCGGCCTCGTCGAGGTGGCCATTCACCGCCTCGAACAGTTCCGGGGAGATCGCCAGGTAGAGCAGCGTGTTGCCGGCCGCCCCGGACTCGACGCCGACCTCGCGGACCTTGTCCGCGAGCCGCCGGTAGGCTGCTCCGTCGGCGAAGTCGCCGGATACGTAATGGATCCGCGATTCGAGCCATTCCCAGCGGTCGGCGTCAAACTCCCGCCGCGTGGTGAACGTCCGGAGATCGCGGCCGAGTTGCCCGCGAAACTCTTCGCTGGAGAGCGGCCGCCTCGCCATCCCGACGACGGCAAACCCCTCGGGAAGCAGGCCATCGCAGGCGAGGTTGTACAGCGCCGGCACGAGCAGCCGCTTCGTGAGATCGCCCGAAGCGCCGAGGATCACGAGCACCCCGGGCGCCGCAGTCGCCGGCGTCGCATGGGAGGTGATGGTGGGATTCATGGATGCGCGCAGGCCTCCGCTCACTTCTTCCGGCGAGCCCGATACCAGCGGATCAGCGCCGCAGTGGACGGATCGTGGCTCGAGAGATCCGGCTCCGCCGCCGATTCCAGTTCGGGCACGATCCGGTTGGCCAGCACCTTGCCCAGTTCCACGCCCCACTGGTCGAACGAGTTGACGCCCCAGATGACACCCTGCACGAACGTGCTGTGCTCGTAGAGGGCCACGAGGCTGCCGAGCGCGTGCGGCGTGAGTTCCGCGGCCAGGAGCGTGGTGCTCGGGCGGTTGCCCGGGAAGGTCTTGTGGGGCACGAGCGCCTCGGCGACCCCCTCCGCCCGGACCTCCTCGGCCGTCCTTCCGAAGGCCAGCGCCTCGGCCTGCGCGAACACGTTCGACATCAACAGGTCGTGGTGCCTGCCGAGCGGGTTGGCCGACCGCGCAAAGGCGATGAAGTCGCAGGGGATGAGCCGCGTACCCTGGTGGATCAGCTGGTAGAACGAGTGTTGGCCGTTGGTGCCGGGCTCGCCCCAGTAGACCGGGCTCGTCTCGTAGTCGTCGATCACGCGGCCGGCGAGCGTCACCCGCTTGCCGTTCGACTCCATCGTGAGCTGCTGGAGGTAGGCCGGAAACCGCTTCAGGTATTGGTCGTAGGGAAGCACGGCGATCGTGTGCGCGCCCAGGAACGTCGCGTTCCAGACGGCCAGGAGCCCGTGGACCACCGGCATGTTCGCCGCCAAAGGCGCCGTGCGAAAATGTTCGTCGATGGCATGGAAGCCTGCGAGCAGGTCGGCGAACCGTTCCGGACCGACCGCCAGCATCGTCGATAGGCCGATCGCCGAGTCCATCGAGTAGCGGCCACCGATCCAGTCCCAGAAGCCGAACATGTTGGCTGTGTCGATGCCGAAGGCCGCGACCTCCGCGGCGTTGGTCGATACCGCCACGAAGTGCCGCGCCACGGCCCGCTCGTCGCCGAGCGCTGCGAGGAGCCAGGCCCGGGCCGTGCGGGCGTTGGCGAGCGTCTCGAGCGTCGTGAACGTCTTCGAGGACACGATGAACAGGGTCTCGGCCGGGTCGAGATCGCGCGTCGCCTCGGCAAAGTCGGTGCCGTCGACGTTCGACATGAAACGGAAGTCGAGATTCCGGAGCGTGAAGTGCCGCAACGCCTCGTACGCCATCACCGGCCCGAGGTCGGAGCCTCCGATGCCGATGTTGACCACCGCCCTGATCGGCCGGCCTGTATGGCCCTTCCAACCGCCGCTCCGCACCGCCTCGGCGAACGCGGCCATCCGGCCGAGCACCGCGTGGACATCGGACACGACGTCGTGGCCGGCGACCCTCAGCGTCGCTTCACGCGGGGCGCGGAGGGCCACGTGCAGAGCCGCGCGGTGTTCGGTCGTGTTGATCGGCTCTCCGGCGAACATGGCCGCGATCCGCCCGGGCAGATCGCAGGCCTCCGCCAGGCGCACGAGCAGGGGCAGCGTGTCGGGAGACAGCCGCTGCTTGGAAAAATCGGCCCGGAGCCCGCAGGCCTCGAGCGCATACCGCTCGGCGCGACCAGGATCCTCGCGAAAAAGGTCTCGCAGATGCCGCGCTCCCGCGTTGGCGGCATGGGCGGCGAGGGCCTTCCACTCGGGCAGGGCTGTATGGGAGCCCTGGGAGAGGGTCATGCTCGGCCCCCGAGACGGCGAAGATCACCTCGTCGGCCGTGCCATCCCACGGCGAGGCCGAGCGTGTTGACGTGCAGTTCGCGAACAGGTCTCGAGAGCGTCCCGTCGACGAGCATCCCACGCGTGATGCTGTCGAGCGAGTGGCTCTGGCCGATCCGCTGAAGGGCGGCCGTGGGAGCGTTCATCGTGAACTCCTCCAAAGCGGATGATGACCGGCCACGCCCCGAACGTTTGTGCCCGGGAGTATACTCGGCTCGGTGGGGAGCTGCCATGGCCCATGGCCATGCCCCGGCCCCTGTGAAAGCACACGCCCGGTCATGCCGCCGCCTGCCGCCACTCCCTCCGTCAGCACCGCCGATTTCGAGCGCCGGCGACAGGCTCGCGAGACGGCAAACGAGCAGGTCGTCAGCGGCATCGTCGTCGGCGTTCTGGCCATCCTGCTGGGCACGGAGTTGTTTTGGAGCGATCTGGCGGCCGTGGGGTTCGGCAACTTCAGGGGGGAGTTCGAGATCCCGGTGCAGGTGCGGTGGGCCACCATGGCGACCCTCGTCTGCCACGCCTGCCTGTTCGTTTTTCTTCGCCTCCGGCCCCGCTCGTTCGCAGCCCGCAAGTATCTCATCGTGGGGATGCGGATGGCGTGCCTGGGCGGGGTGTGCTGGGGGGAGTGGTACAGCCCGCGGCCCGAGTTCGCGCTCATGGTCCCGACGGCCTTTTTTGCGCTGGTGATCGTGCTGGCCGGGCTTTCCTACAGCCGCAGTGCCGTGCTCTGCGCCGGCGGGTTGGCCGTCGCGACCTACGCCACGGTCACGCTTCTCGGCCCGATGTGGCCGCTGAGCCTCCGCGCGACGGGCCTGGCCACGCAGGTGTTCATCGCCGTCTCGGTCGTGACCTGGCACATCGTTTCCACCATGCGCACGATGACCGCCGAAGCCGTGTCGAACGAGCGGCTCAGCCGGTTCTTCTCCCCCGAGATCGCCGCCCGGATCGCAACGGAGCCCGAGATCACGGTCCGGGCCGCCGAGTGCCGCGTGACGGTGCTGTTCAGCGACATCAGCGGCTTCACGTCGATGGCCTCGCACATGCGGCCGCAAGAGGTGGTGGATCTGCTCAATGCGTATTTCCCGCGGATGGTCCAGATCATCTTCAAGCACGGCGGGACGTTGGAGAAATTCGTCGGCGACGCGGTGCTTGCCGTGTGGGGGGCGCCCGTGGAACGGCTCGACGACGCCGACCGGGCGGTGACGGCGGCGCTCGAGATGCAGGCCGCCGTCAACGAGTTCAACGCGGCCCGGGCCCCGCGGGGCGAGGCACCGATCAGCGTGCACATCGGGATCGCATCCGGCCTGGCGGCGGCCGGCTACATCGGCACCGACAGTTACATCCAGTATGCCGTGATCGGGGACACCACGAACGTGGCCAGCCGCATCTGCTCCGCGGCCGGGCCCGGCGAAATCCTCGTTGGCGAGGAGACACGGTCCCGGATCTCGCCGGGAGTGTTCCGGCTCGAGTCGCTGCCGCCGATCGCCGCCAAGGGCAAGGATCAGCCCGTGCCGGTGCACCGGCTGCGGCCGCCCGCATAAGCGCAGCGCATGCGGGGCTTCCGGAACTGGGCGAAGGTTGCCCCGAGTCCCCATCCGGCCGGTCCGCATCGGGGCTCACCGCATTGCCCATTTCGCGTCGTCTACGCGACGCGCAGCCCTGCGAAAGACACCCCCTTTGAGAGTGGTTTCCGCCGCTTTTTCCAGGATGTTTCATCCGACCGATGCAGACGTTCCTGCCGAAAAAACTCCCATCTTGAGGAAAGGATCGCGGGAATGCCCTCGAAACATCCGCTTCATCACGGCCGCCGCCCACGGGCTTGTTTTCGACACGTCGGGCTTGCCGCGTGGATCGGGATCGCGGCATGCGGAGTCGGCCCCATCGTGCTCGCGGCTGACTCCGACGCCCCAACCAAACCCGCCGAGGACAAGGCTCTCGACGCGATCGAATCGGCCGAATCACAGGCCGCGGCCGAGACCACCGCAGCACCTGCCGAAGCGCCGGCCGCCGAGGCACCAGTCGCAGTGCCTCAAGCCGAAGCCGCGCCGCCGGTTCCCAACCTCGCACAACAACTGGCCGACATCGATGCCGGCGGCTTGGCGGAATCGTGGTCCAACACGCCGAGTTTCATCGGTGACGGTTGTGCCCCCACGTCCACGTCGTCGAGCCTGCCGGTCGGGCGGCTCGTGGTGATCGCCCCCGGCCTTGTGAACGTGAGCGGTACGCTGCAGGGCAACGCACCGGCCGAGATCAGCACGATCACCGACCCGCAGTTCAACAGCGTGCAGGCGATCCAGGCCGCCGGGTATCCGATCTTCGTGCTGCCGGCTCAGCCCCTCGGCAGCGTGCCCGGCACGCCGCCGACCGACATCCCCGTCGGCGGGCCGAGCCCTGGCGCGGGCATCACGCCCGTGCAGTCGCCGGCGTCGTACACCGCCGCGGTGGACGACACGTTCGCCAACGATCCGACGCTGGACACTTCAAAGTACGCGGCCCAGAACCCGCAGACGGTGTACGACGCCGCGGCCTCGGGAGCCCTTCCGGCAGGCACGGGGCCGACCGGCTCGCAGGATGCGTTCCTCTTCTACGACTACGTCGTCAACGTGCAGACCGCGGCCCTGGTCCCCGGCATCAACGTCGGCTTCACGAAGCTCGTCGAAAACTCGAGCCCGATCCCGCGCGACCGCGTGTACTTCAACTACAGTTATTTTCACAACGCCAACATCTCGTCCGAGCGGGCCGACGTGAACAGGTTCACGCCTGGCTTCGAGAAGACGTTCTTCGACCAGTGGACGTCGATCGAGATCCGGACGCCGTTCGCGGGCACACTGAGCAATGTGCAGGAGGTGGTCGGTGGAGGCGCCTGCGGGGGAGTCTCGGAGTACCGGGACGTGGAATTCGGCAACATGTCGGTGATCTTCAAGTCGTTTCTCTGGCAGGAGGAGACGTGGGGGATCTCGGGCGGCATGCAGGTGCTCCTGCCCACCGCGCAGTCGACGTTCGTCCGGGGCACGAACCAGGTCGGCCAGCCCGTCCAACTCGTGTACGTCGAAAATCAGTCGGTTCACACGCTGCCGTTCATCGGTTCGGTGTGGGCCCCGAGCGAGCGGTCGTTCAATCAGATCCTCATCCAGATGGACATCGACTCCAACGGCAGCCCGGCCTATGTGAACAGTAATCTCCAGCCGGGCATCAGCGGGCAGCAACTCACGAGCGCCGGGCGGATCGTCCTGCCGACGTTCATGTATCTGAGCTTCAGCACGGGCTACTGGCTCTACCAGAGCAATGGCCCCGGACTCACGGGGTTTTCACCCGTGATGGAACTCCATATGAACCAGGGCATGTACGCCTTCCAGCCGGTCAAGTCCGGCGGCTACACGCTCGGCGACGACCGCGGCACGATCTCGGTCCTCAACGGCCTGGTGGGCTGCAACTTCGAGTGGAACAAGCGTTCGACGGTGACGTTCGCCTACGTGACCCCGTTCGGCGGCGGCTTCGACCGGTTCTTCGACGGCGAACTGCGGGCCTTCGTCAACTGGCGGTTCGGGCGGCAGAATCGTCTGACCCGCGCCCAGTTCTGAACGTTCGCGGGAACAAACTCGCGTGACCGTCGAAGCCTTGCGATCCGCCGCCGAGGATCTTTTCCGGCGGGGGGATCCCGGGGCGGCGTTCGCCGCGGCAGTCGCCGGGCTGGCGCGGATTCCCGACGACCCCGAACTGCTGCGGATCGCCGGAAACTGTGCGCTCGTCATGGGCGACGACACCGCGGCCCTGGGCTGGTATTCCCGTGCGATCGACGCCGACCCGCGGGCCGTCGAGCCGCGGGTCAACGCCGGCCTCATCCATCGCAAGCACCATCGACTCGACGCCGCCCGCCGGATGCTGCGCGAATGCCTCGCGATCGACGCCGACAACCGGGCAGCGTGGCTCAATCTCGCGTCGTGCTACGTCAACGAAGGGGAACCGCAGGCTGGCGAGGCGGTCGCGCGCGAGGCGATCGCGCGGTGCGGAGATCTGGCCGACCTGCGCTGGAACCTCGCGCTCGTGCTGCTCGAGCAGCAGGCGTGGCGCGAGGGCTGGCGGCACCATGCCGCCAGGGCGGCCCTGCCCGGTTTCTTTCCGCCGCCGTGGAGTGGGGCCCCCACGGCGCGCCGCCTCGGTGACCTGACGGCTCTGCGGCCCGGCGCACGGGTCGTCTGCCATGGCGAGCAGGGGCTCGGCGACGAGATCCTGTTCGCGGGCATGCTGCGGGAATTTGCCGCGGCCGTCCGCGACCGGGGGGCATCGCTCGCGCTCGCCTGCAATCCGCGGCTGCGAACCGTCTTCGCCCGGAACTTCGACATGCCCCTGCTCGACACTGAGGCGGGAGAGCGGGCGCTCGCCTCCGCCGACTGGGTGGTGGCGATCGGCGACCTCGGCCGGTTTCACCGCAACGAGCCGGAAGCCTTTCCCCGGCATCGCGGCTACCTCGCGCCCGATCCCGGCCGTGTGGACAGCATCCGCGCCGAACTCGTGGCGCGGGCGGCGGGCCGACCGCTCGTGGGACTCGCCTGGAGCGGGGGCCGCCCACGGACACACGCCGCATATCGACGGATTCCGCTCGCCGCCTGGCTGCCGCTCGTGAGCCAGCCGGCCTGCTTCGTGTCGTTGCAGTACACCGACGACGAGGCGGAGGTGGAGTCGCTGCGGCGCCGGCACCGCATCGAAGTGCTGCGCGTTCCGCACCTGACGCGGCACGAAGACTACGGCGAGACATTCGCGCTCGTGGCCGCGCTCGATCTGGTCGTGACGGTTCCCACGTCGGTGCTTCACGTGGCCGGGGCGGTGGGCCGCGCGTGCTTCGTGGTGATGGATCGGCGGGCTGCCTGGCGGGAGTGCTCCGCGGATGGGCGGCTCCCCTGGTATCCACTCACGCATGAGCGTTTCGTGAGGCACGGCGACGGGGAGGGGTGGGGGCGTGTGCTGGAGGCTGCGGCACGGTCGTACGCGACCTGGATTGCAATGCGGCGGCGGTAAAAGGCCATCACCAAAGCCGCGAGCCCATTTCTTGACTCCGCCACAATGGGGATGACAATCCCCGTCTAAGCCATCGTCTGCTTTTCAACTGGAGACGGGTGTCGAGCCCCGGGTCGCGAGTGATGCAACGCAGGAACAGCGAGCGCGGCCGGCCCCGATCCCGGGGGGGCCGGCGAACCGTGCGGCAGGAGACTGCCTCCCGAGGCCTGCAGGTGCTCGAACCGCGGATCGCGTTCGCGGTTGGACCGTCTCTGGTCGCGGATATCAACACGCTGCCGGCCGGCTCGCTCAGCGGCGAGGTTCGGGGCTCCGGCTTCGCGGTGTCGTCGCCTCAATTCGTCACGTTCAATGGGAAGACCTTTTTGAGCGCCGACGACGGCGTGCACGGACGTGAACTCTGGGTGAGCGACGGGACGCCGGCCGGCACCCGGTTGCTGAAGGACATCAATCTCACGTCGGCCGGCGACGGCGGCGTCGGCGGCAGCGATCCGGCCGACTTTTTTATCGCCGGCAGCACGCTCTACTTCTCGGCGAATGACGGCGTCCACGGCCGTGAACTCTGGAAGACCGACGGCACCGCCGCGGGCACGGTGCTCGTGAAGGATCTCGTTCCGGGTGGCGGGGCGGGTGATCCGCGGGATTTCGCCATTCTGCCGAGCGGCCAGGTGCTGTTCGTTGCCCAGTCAGGACTCTGGAAGACCGACGGCACCGAAGGAGGGACGGTGCCGATCGACCCGACGAACACGCTGGGGTTCGATTTCGGCCAGACATCATTTGCCCCCGTGACAAGTTTGACCCGGCTTGGCTCACGGGTGTTGTTCGCAGGCCCGAGCAGTTCCGGTTTTGGGAATGAACTCTGGGTCACCGACGGCACGCTCGCGAACACGGCGCCGCTGCCGAGTCAACTTGGGTTCCCTGTGGATCAACCCTCAAACTTTATCGTCGTCACAGAGACAACGACGATTCTCGACACTCTTTTCTTGGTGCCAATTTCGACACAGACCAAGGATCTGGCTTTTTTTGGGGCTGTCGGCGGGCTTTGGCGGACTGATGGCACGCCGTCGGGCACGGTGAACGTGTCGGCGGTTGAGCCGTTCAGTGCCCCGGTCGCATTCGGGTCATTCAACTTCGCAACTACCTTTCCGTTACCGACGACTGTGTCGGGAAGCCGGCTCGTGTTTGCGGGAAACGACGGGACGACGGGGGGCACGGGCACGGAACTCTGGACGATCGAAGGCTCGTCTTTGGCGACGGGTCCGACGCAAATCGCCAACATCAATCAGCAGACAGACGGCTTCGGCTTCGAATTCAGCAGCCTGCCGACCGATTTTCGAGTCGCCGGCACCAACCTGTTTTTTTCCGCCGACGACGGCGTCAACGGTCGCGAACTGTGGAAATACGACGGCACGAACGTCACGATGGTGAAAGACGTTCGTTCGGGGTCCGCTCCGTCCGACCCGATTCCGCTGGCGTCTTCGGGCTCGACCCTCTATTTCGCGGCCGAAGACGGCGTGCATGGCAGCGAACTCTGGAAGACCGACGGCACATCGGCCGGCACGAGTCTTGTCAGGGACATCAACTCCGGCGCCAAATCGGCATTCCCCCTGAATTTCTTCCAGGGTTCTTCGGCGACCTACCTTTCGGCAGCAGTGCTCGGCGGGGAACTGCTCTTCGCGGCCGATGACGGCCAGCATGGCGTCGAACTCTGGAAGTCGGACGGCACGACCGCCGGCACGATGCTCCTCGAGGACATCAACACCAAGACGGCCGACGGCCTCGACGGGTTCAGCAGCGGCTCAGGCGCCGCACTCTCGGCCGCCCTGTTCGACGGAGCCGTCTACTTCCCGGCCGACGACGGCATTCACGGCACCGAGCTCTGGAAGCGGGTCGGCGACGCGGCCCCGCAGCTCGTGAAGGACCTCAATCCCGACACGGCGACGTTCAACGGCGGCCAGCCCGAGTTCGTCACGGCGGGGAATCTCCTCTTCTTCATCTGGCCACGGCAGGAGCCCGACAGCTTCGGCTTCGGCTCGATCACGGTGACGGACCTCTGGCGGACCGACGGCACCGAGGCGGGCACCATTCTGCTCAGGCAGAACATCACCGGCGGTTCGCCAGGGCTCGCGGCACTCGGAGAGAAGGTGGTCTTTTCAGCGACCGACACTGACGGACGGGAGCTGTGGATCTCGGACGGCACCGTCGCGGGCACCACACCGCTCAAGGACATCGCCACCGGCGGCGACGGGTCGCCGCAGGACTTTTTTTCGTTCGGATCGCTCGTGCTCTTCACGGCGGACGACGGCACGACAGGCCGCGAACTCTGGAAGACCGACGGCACGGCGACGGGAACGCTGCTCGTTGCGGACATCGACCCCTCGACGTCGAGCGACCCGGCCAGCGGAATTCGTTACAGCCCCGGCTTCACGCTGTTCGACGGCCATGTTTACTTCGTCGCCGACGACGGCACCAGTGGCCAGGAACTCTGGCGGACCGACGGCACGACCGCCAGCCTCGTGATCGACATCAATACCTTGCCCACCCCCGACCCGCTGGATCCCAACCTGACCTCGCCGGGCAGCAGTTTTCCGTACGCGCTCACGCCGTTCGGCTCAGTGCTGCTCTTCGGCGCGGATGACGGCGTAAATGGCGGCAGCCTCTGGGAGACTGATGGCACCGCGGTCGGCACCACGATCGTGGCAAACATTTCACCGATTCCCTCGAATGTCCGGCCGTTCAGGTTCACGGTCGCAGGCGGCAAGGCGTTCTTCGGTGCCACCGACGGCACCCGCGACCGCCTTTGGCAGACCGACGGCACGACGGCGGGCACCTCCCCCATCCCCGAGATCGACCCCGCCTACGTCACCCGCGATATCGGCAACGTGCTCGAAGTCGGAAACGAG
>RFUD01000130.1 GCA_009923125.1 Planctomycetia bacterium | reverse complement strand
AGCGAAGCGTCCATCCGTCGGGGGCCACGGCGAGGGTGAAATCGAGCGACTTCCCGATCCGCTCCGCGAGGTCTTCGTCGGCCACGTCGAACGACACCGTGTGCAGCGTGGCCGGGCCGGCCTTGCCGGTGTCGAACCGGGCCGTGACGCCGGGGAGCACCCCGCCGGCCGCGCCGAAAGCCTTCTTCACCTGCTGCTCGAGCGCCTTGCCATCCCTCACCCGCACGCCCGCCGTGAAGGCCGGCAGGGGTTTCTCCTTCGTGGCGGCGGTCGTATCGACGGCGAGCGCCGCGTCGAGAGCGCCGGCGGCGAGCGTGGCCGAGAGCACGTCGTACACGACCCGGGAAATCGTGCGCGTGAGCGGATCGCCGGCCTCGCGGGGCAGCAGCTGGTCGAGCGTCGTGAGGAACCCGGCGCGGGCCTGTTCCGGGATCGCCTGGGCCACGTGGCCGCGGATCGCCGGCTTGTTTCCGGCGGCAAGCGGGGGCACGCCCACCGTGAGCGTGCCCTGGGCCAGCGTCGCCACGGCGGCGGCCGACACGGAGCCCGGCAGGGCGACGGAACGATTTTCCAGGAACACGGTGCCGTTCGAGTCGTCGATCGCCAGGCCGAGCGCGAGCGACTCGGTCTGCCGAAGGCTGTCGAGGAACGCGCCGATGGAAGCGCCATCGACAGGCTGGCCCTGGGCGGCCGCATCCGCGGCGCCCTGCTCAACCATGGCCTCGAACTGGCGTCGTACGCCGTCGGACATCCTCCCTGGAAACGCCTCGATGCCGAGCGTGTAGTCCCTGGCCACCGCCGCGAGGAGCGGGGTCGGATCGACGGGCGGGGCCTCGAGACCGGCGGGTGCGACCGCCGCCCAGCCGTCGCGCTCCGTGATCGAAAGTCGAATGCCGCTCGGCAGCGTCGCACGGCGCCTGTCGCCCTCCTTCGTGACGGGGCCGGTCACGGCCTGCAGGGACGCGAGCAGTTTGTCGAGATCATTCACCGGCACGAATGCGTGCGCGGCGATGTCGGCCCCATCGCTCGTGACCACGATTCCCAGCGGCCGATTCAGATCGAGCCCCGCGAGGCCACGGCCCTGCGTGGAGAGATTGATCAAAGCCTCGACCATCGGCGTGAGGCCGGGATTGTCGATCTGCCTGCCGAACCACGACAGCTGGCTCTTGAGATCGGCGTAGCCGTCGATCGCGGCGACGAGCAGCACCTGGCGCTCGGCCGCCGGGGCGACGCCCGCGGCGAGAACGAGGCAGGCGGCGGCGAGCAGGCCGCGGAGCGAACCGTCGTGACGGAAGAAAGCCATCGCGTGATCTCCGTGCGAAAGGGAAGAGCTACGCAGTTTACCGTTGCGATGGGGAAACCAGTATTCTCGACCTGCCATGCAGCCGCTTCCGCCGCGTTCCGCGTTCCACACGGTGCCCGCGCGGCGCCGCGTGTGGCCGCAGGTCTGGCTCTCCCTCGCCACGGCGGCCACGACGTTCGCCGCCGGCGTGGTCGGCTGGGAGCCCGTGGTGCTCGGGATCGACGCCGACCTCGCCGGGCGGATCGGCGCGCACTGGCAGCGCGGGCTCGTCTACATGGCCGCGGTGATGGGCGTACTCGGCGCGCACGAAGCGGGGCACTTCGTCGCCGCGGTCGTGCACCGCATTCCGGCCACGCTCCCGATCTTCATCCCGATGCCGGTGCTGCTCACGGGCACGCTCGGCGCGGTGATCGGCATGGAGGGCTCGCGGGCCGACCGCCGGCAGCTCTTCGACATCGCGATCGCGGGGCCGATCGCGGGGCTGGTCGTGATCCTGCCGGTGCTGGCCGCCGGCATGCTCGCAGGGCAGCCGACCGAGGCGAGCCCCTTCGCCACGCCGCCGGTCGCCGCGTGGCTGCAGTCGCGGTTGCGGCCCGATCTGGCCCCCGGCGCCAGCATCGCCCCCAATCCGCTCTTCATGGCCGGCTGGGTGGGGCTGCTCGTGACGGGCCTCAACATGATCCCGGTGAGCCAACTCGACGGCGGCCACGTCAGCTATGCGATCTTCGGGCGGCGGGCCCACTGGATCGCACGGGCCATTCTTCTGGCGGCGATCGCGGCGATCGTCGTGCTTGGCCGCTACAACTGGATCGCGATGGTGGTGATCGTGGCCCTGATGGGCACCGACCATCCGCCGATCCGCGACGACGGCGAACCGCTCGGCCTGGGCCGCACGCTCCTCGGCCTCGTGTCGCTCCTGATCCCGATCGTGACGTTCATGCCCGAGCCGCTGCTCTTCGAGTGAGCCGGGCTCATTCGGGAGGTTTCGTTGACGGGCGAGGCCGACGGGCCATAATTCACGGTTGGTCCGCCCCGTTCCCCGCCGGATCAGGAGGAGTCCCGTGAGCATCGCCGCCAACTCGGCTTCGCCGGCCGCGGTTCCGAACTTCGTGGAGTTCGACGACCCGGACGTGTGGGCCGCGATCGCCGCCGAGCAGACCCGCCAGGCCGAGGGCCTGGAGATGATCGCCAGCGAAAACTTCACGAGCCCGGCCGTCATGCAGGCCGTCGGCAGCGTGCTCACCAATAAATACGCCGAGGGCTACCCCGGCCACCGCTACTACGGCGGCTGCGAGTTCGTGGACAAGGTCGAAGACCTCGCCCGCGAGCGGCTGAAGGCTCTCTTCGGCGCCGAGCACGCGAACGTGCAGCCTCACTCCGGCAGCCAGGCCAACGCGGCCGTCTACATGACCGCCATCCAGACCGGCGACACGGTGCTCGCGTTCGACCTCGCCCACGGCGGCCACCTCACGCACGGCATGAAGCTCAACGCCTCGGGCGTGCTCTACCGCTTCGTGCACTACGGCGTGCGGCGCGACGACCACCTCCTCGATTTCGACCAGGTGGCGAAGCTCGCCCGAGAGCATAAGCCGAAGCTGATCGTGGCCGGGGCGAGCGCCTATCCGCGGGAAATCCCCCATGGGAAGTTCGCGGAGATCGCCCGCGAGGTCGGTGCGAAGCTGATGGTCGACATGGCGCACTATGCCGGCCTCGTCGCAGCCGGCATCCACGACAACCCCGTGCCCGTCGCCGACTTCGTCACGAGCACCACGCACAAGACGCTCCGCGGCCCGCGCGGCGGCATCGCGATGTGCCGTGCCGAGAACGCGAAGCTGCTCGACCGCTCCGTGTTTCCCGGCCAGCAGGGCGGCCCGCTGATGCACGTGATCGCCGGCAAGGCCATCGCGTTCGGCGAGGCCCTGCGGCCCGAGTTCAAGGCGTATGCGAAGAAGGTCGTCGAGAACGCCCGCACGCTGGCCGCGGAACTCGCCCGCGGCGGCGTAAAGCTCGTGAGCGGCGGCACCGACAACCATCTGATGCTCGTGGACGTGACGCCGCTCGGCATCGGCGGCAAGCTCGCCGAGGAGACGCTCGACCGCTGCGGCATCACCTGCAACAAGAACATGATCCCGTTCGACGAACGCAAGCCGATGGATCCCTCCGGGATCCGGCTCGGCACGCCGGCGCTGACCACCCGCGGCATGGGCGGCGACGAGATGCGGCAGATCGCCGCCTGGATCCTGCAGGTGCTCAAGAGCCCCGCGGACGAGAAGCTGGTCGCGACGACGAAGGCCGAGGTGGCCGATCTCGCCGAGCAGTTCCCCGTGCCGGCCGCGAAGCTCGAGGCGGGCGACCGCTGAGCCGACCGGGTGCGGGCGCGAGGAGGACCGGGCCGATGAGCAGGATCGTGCGGATCGGCCTCGTGCAGTCGGCCTGCACGCCCGCGCGCGAGCACAACGTCGCGCAGGCGATGGCCGGCATCGCCGAGGCGGCAGCGGCGGGCGCCGACGTCGTCTGCCTTCAGGAACTCTTCGCCGGTGAGTATCCCTGCCAGGCCGAAGAGCATGACAGGTTTCGGGAGGCCGAGTCGGTGCCCGGTCCGCTCACGGACCTGCTCGCGGCCACGGCGAAGCGGCAGGGTGTCGTGCTCGTGGGGAGCGTGTTCGAGCGGCGCTCGGCCGGCCTCTTCCACAACACTGCCGTGATCTTCGACCGGGACGGCTCGACGGCGGGCGTGTATCGCAAGATGCACATCCCCGACGACCCGCACTACTACGAGAAGTTTTATTTCGCCCCCGGCGACACCGGATTCATGAGCGTGCCCACGAGCCGGCTGAACGTCGGCCCGCTCGTGTGCTGGGACCAGTGGTATCCCGAGGCGGCCCGGCTCACCGCCATGGCCGGTGCCGAGGTGCTCTTCTATCCCACAGCCATCGGCTGGCTCGACGGCGAGGAGAAACTCCACCACGAGCAGTACGAGTCGTGGGACACGATGCTCCGGAGCCACGCGATCGCCAACGGCGTGTTCGTGGTGGCCGTGAATCGCACCGGCCGCGAGGGAGCCTTGCGATTCTGGGGGGCGAGCGTGGTCTATGCGCCCAATGGACAGCGGCTCGTGAAGGCGGGTCACGACACGCCCGAGACGGTCGTCGTGGAGTGCGATCTCGACAGGATCGAGTGGTCGCGGACGCGCTGGCCGTTTTTCCGTGACCGGCGGATCGACGCCTACGGCGGGCTGCTTTCCCGGTGGGGCGGCGCGTGATGGCCGCCCGCATATCGGACTATCGGCTGCCGGCCGAGTGGGAGCCGCACGCGGCCACGTGGCTCGCCTGGCCGCACCGCAAGGCCACCTGGCTCGGTGACTTCGCCGTGATCCCCGGCGTGTTCGAGAAGGTGGCCCGGCTCATCGCCCGCTATGAGCCGGTGCGGATCGTGGCCACCGGCACCGTGCTCGCCGACGCCCGCGCACGGCTCGACGGCGCCGCGACCGTGGAGTTCGTCGATCTCCCCACGAACGATTCCTGGCTGCGCGACACCGGGCCCGTGTTCGTGGTGCCGCGCACGGCGGCGGCGGGCGTGAAACCGGCCGCCGTGTGCTGGGGATGGAACGCCTGGGGCGGCAAGTATCCGCCGTGGGACCACGACGCCGCGCTGGGGCGGGCGATCGCCGGGCGGCTGGGCCTGGCCGTGATCGACGGACCGCTCGTCCTCGAAGGGGGCGGGCTCGAGACCGACGGCGACGGCACGCTCCTCGTGAACCATCGCTGCATCGACGATCCGAAGCGCAATCCGGGAGTTTCGCGGCCGCAGTTGGAGGCGATCCTCCGCGACCGCCTGGGAATCGACAGCGTGCTCTGGGTCGGCGGCGAGCTCGCCGGCGACGATACCGACGGCCACATCGATCAGCTGGCCCGGTTCGTCGCCCCCGGCCGGGTGGTCGCGGCCCGGCAGCCCGACCCACTCGATCCGAATCACGCCGCGCTCGAGGCCAACCTGGAGCGGCTGCGGAGCCTCGTCGATGCCCGCGGCCGGCGGCTCGAGGTGATTCCGATCGATATTCCGCCGCGGTTTGCCTTCGAGGGGACGCAGCTGCCGGCGAGCCACTTGAACTACGTCGTCGGCAATGGCTTCGTGGCGGTGCCGGCGTTTCTTGCGAGCACCGACGACGCAGCGCTCCGCACGCTGGAGGAGTGCTTTCCAGGACGCACGATCGAGCCGGTCGTGTGCAGCGAGCTCGTGCGCGGCCGTGGGGCGTTGCACTGCATCACGCGGGACGAGCCGGCGTAGCGACAGGACTCCAGGCAATCCTGTTCGGCACGGCGAGTGCCTTCCGGTGAGGCAGGCATCCCGCTTGCCGTGAGACAGGCTGGCAGCCTGTCATGCCTTGCCATCAACGCGCCCAATCCGGCTCTCGTGCCGACTGCACGGGGGCGAACCCAGCGAGGGGCTGCCGGTGCCCCGGAGCCGGGCTCTGGGAGCAAGCGCAGCCAGGATGGCGAAGCGCAGCGGACATGCAGAGAGCGGTGGCCACGATGGCCACCGCGAACGTCCGGCGATGGGGCATTGGCGGCCCCGAGCCACGCACGACGCCGATTCATCCGTCCCGCATGCGCCGTGCCGAACAGGATTGGCCTCCAGGCCTGTCGGATGGACAGGGCCGGAGCTCCGGCCCTCCGGGGGGTGGTTTTTGGGCTTGCCCGGGACGAGCAACACCGGCCACGATGGCAGGAAGCGCATCGACGTCGGCGATTGCAAGCACAAGGAGCGATGAGATGGAACAGCTGGCCACCGTGGCGAAGGGGTTCGTGTCGCTCCTCGCCCGACTGATGATCGCCGCGATCTTTCTGGCGAGTGCCATCGGCAACAAGATCCTGCAGTTCAAGGCCACCGCCGACTACATGCAGCAGGAGGGCGTGCCGCTGCCGCAGCTCGCGTTGGTCGGGGCGATCGGCCTGCTGCTCCTCGGCGGCCTGGCGCTGATCCTCGGGGCGTGGACCAGGATCGGGGCGTTCTTCCTGCTCGTGTTCCTGGTCGCCGCTACCTACTATTTCCACGATTTCTGGAAATTCATCGATCCCACGCAGCGGCAGCTGCAGACGATCCAGTTCATGAAAAACATGGCGATCGGCGGCGGCCTGCTGTCGCTGATGGCGTTCGGCGGCGGTCCGTGGAGCGTCGATGGTTGGATCGCCAGGCGACGCGAGGAGGTCGATTCGGGCGTCGCGCCCACGAAGCCCCGCGTCACCGCGAAGGTGCCGCAGCAGGGGTGACGCGGCTCCCGGCACCGGTTCAGCGGCGGCGGCCGGCGGGCCGGCCGGCCGGAGCCTGATCGGCTTCCCGGGCGAAGGCGGCGAAGGCGACCGCGGACAGGTCGGCCTGCTGCGGGGCGGCGTCGCGGATGCCCAGCATGTGCACGACGTTGGTGCTCGGGGACTGTCCGAACGACAGTGCGAGTTCGTAGGTGCCGGTCGAACCCGAGACGGTGTTGCGACCGGTGACCGGGTTGTAGGCCGAGTTGCGGTAGCCCGTGACACCCACGAAGTAGGTGCCCGCCTTGCGGGCGGTGAACGCGAGGT
>RFUD01000129.1 GCA_009923125.1 Planctomycetia bacterium | reverse complement strand
GGCGTTCGTCTACGAGGCGACCGTGATCATGCTCGACGGCCTCGAGCGGATGTACGGCCGGGGCGAGGACTGGATCTACTACATCACGGTGTACAACGAAAATTACGAGATGCCTCCCATGCCGCCCGGCTGCGAGGAGGGGATTCTCCGGGGCGCCTACAGGCTTCGCGACGTGGCCGGAAAGGCCGGGTCGGGGCAGTTGCCGCCGGTGCAGTTGCTGGGATCCGGCACCATCCTGCGCGAGGTGATCCGGGCGGCCGAACTGCTCGCCGAGCACTGGGGTGTGTCGAGCAGCGTGTGGAGTGTGACGAGCTGGAAGGAGCTGAGGCGGGAGGCGCAGGAGTGCCGCCGCTGGAACATGCTCCATCCGACCGCCCCGCCGCGCCGCAGCTACCTGGAGGACACCATCGCCGCCGCGGACGGTGTGTTCGTCGCGGCGAGCGATCATGTGCGGGCGGTGCCCGAGCAGCTCGACCCGTGGATTCCAGGCGGGCTGTTCGTGATGGGGACCGACGGCTTCGGTCGCAGCGAGACCCGCGGCCCGCTGCGGCGGCACTTCGAGGTCGATGCGGAGTGCATCGCGATCGGCACGCTGTCGCGGCTGGCCGCCGCCGGGGCCATCGGCAACGATGTCGTCGCCGAGGCGATCGGGCGGTTGGGCGTGAATCCTGAAAAAATCGACGCCGCGCTTGCCTGATGGGCCGGCTTTCCTTCAATTTCCCCGCGTACGCACCGGTTATCGCTTCGTCCCCGAGGATCCACCCCCACGATCATGGCCACAGAATTCAAGCTCCCCGATCTCGGTGAGAACATCGCCTCCGGCGACGTCGTGACGGTGTTCGTCTCGCCCGGCGACGTCGTGAAGCCGGGGCAGCCGCTGCTCGAAGTGGAAACCGACAAGGCGGTGATCGAGGTGCCCTGTCCGCCCGGTGGACGGATCGCAAGCGTGCTGGTCAAGAAGGGGGAGACGGTCAAGGTCGGCCAGGTGCTCGTCACGCTGGAGCCGGCGTCTGGAGCCGTCGCCGCGGCACCCGCGGCGGCCAAGCCCGCATCGCCTGCGGCGGCCCCGCAGCCGTCGCCCGCGCCCGCTCAGGCGGTGGCCCCGGCGACGGTGCCGGCGCCCGTGCCGGCCTCTCCGCGTCCCGCCACCGTCCCCGCTCCGGCCCCGGTCGCCGCCGTCGCAACGGAGATGGCGCCGCCGGCCGGAGTCGCCACGGCGGTCGAGCCTGCCGGTCCGGCCGTGCGGCGGCTCGCCCGGGAGTTGGGCGTCGATCTGGGCCGCGTGCGGGGCAGCGGTCCCGGTGGGCGGATCGTCCGCGAGGACGTCGTCGCCGCCGTCCGGCAGGCCAGCAGCGCGGGGCCCGCGCTCCGGGCGCGGCCCGACACGGGCTCGACCGAGCGCGACGATTGGGGGCCGATCCGCCGCGAGCAGATGTCGCGGATGCGCAAGACGATCGCGGCCAACATGGTCCGCAGCGTGCAGACCATTCCCCACCTCACGAACTTCGACGACGCCGACGTGACGGAGCTCGAGGCGTTGCGGAAGGCGAGTGCCGCGGAGTACGCGAAGAACAACCTCAAGCTCACGGCGCTGTCGTTCGTCGTCAAGGCGGTGAGCCTCTCGCTGCGGCAGCATCCGGCGATCAATGCCACGATCGACCCGGAGAAGGGCGAGATCGTCTACAAGGAATACGTCAACATCGGCCTCGCCGTGGACACGCCGCGTGGCCTCGTCGTGCCGGTGCTGCGGGACTGCGACCAGATGTCGATCCCGCAGATCGCCCAGGCGATCGCCGACACCGCCGAGAAGGCGAAGAACGCCCAGTACGGGATCGAGGACCTGCGGGGCGGGACGTTCACGATCTCGAACCTCGGGGCCGTGGGAGGCGCCTACTCCACGCCGATCATCAACTGGCCGGAGGTGGCGATCCTGCTCCTCGGCCGGTCGCGCAAGATGCCGATCGTGCATGAAGACAGGATCGAACCGCGGCTGATGATGCCGCTGTCGCTGTCGTACGACCACCGCATGGTCGACGGGGCGATGGCCGCCCGGTTCCTTAACGAGATCATCGGCTACCTGGAGAGTCCGGGCCGGCTGTTGCTGGCCATGTGAACGGAAAGCCCCCGAGCGAGACCATGAGCACCCCTGAACGATCCGGCCCGGTCGGTGATCTCGACCTGGCGGGCAGCGCCAACCTCGCGTTCCTCGAGGAGTTGTTCGAGCGATACCAGCAGGATCCTGCGAGCGTCGATCCGGAGTGGCGGGCCCAGTTCGACGCGGTGGCGCGGCAGGGAGGTCTGGTGGCCACGGCGGCCGCGCCGGCAACACGGGCCGAGGCGAACGGCAACGGTGCGGCGACCAACGGGCATGCGGTGGAGGTTTCCCGGCTGCTCGCGCCGGACGGCATCGCGACGGCGCATGCGGTGGCGATCTCGAACGGCCAGGTGCGGCTGCCCGCGGCGCCGGCCGGCGAGGCGAAGCCCCTGCCGCTGCCGCCGGTGGCGACCGGGACGGCCGGCGAGGAGCGCGTCGCGTTTCTGCAGGACCGCGTCGATCAGCTCGTGCGGGCCTACCGCGTGCGCGGCCATCTGATGGCCGAGATCGATCCGCTCGGCCGGCCGCGGCCGGGGCTTCCGGAGCTCGACCCGCAGTTTTACCACCTCACGGAGGAGGACATGGACCGCATGTTCTCCACCGACACGATCGAAGGCCCGCAGTCGATGTCGCTGCGGCAGATCATCAAGCGGCTGCGCAACACCTATTGCCGGGCGATCGGCGTGCAGTTCATGCACATGGACGACCTGCGGGTGCGGCAGTGGCTCCAGGTGCGGATGGAGGGCTGCGAGAATCGCATCCAGCTCGACCGCCGGCAGCAGCTGCGGATCTACCGGCAGATGACGACGGCGGCGGTGTTCGAGGAGTTCATCCAGAAGCGGTTCCTGGGGGCGAAGAGTTTCTCGCTGGAAGGCTCGGAGAGCCTGATCCCGCTCCTGGAGATGGCGATCGAGCGGGCCGCCGGGCAGGAGATCGGCGACGTCGTGCTGGCGATGGCGCATCGCGGTCGGCTCAACGTGCTGGCCAACATCATGGGCAAGAGTCCGCAGAAGATCTTCCGAGAGTTCGCCGACATCGACCCCGAGTTGCACGTGGGGCGGGGCGACGTGAAGTATCACCTCGGCCATTCCACCGACTACCGGGCGGCCAACGGTCGCAACGTGCACCTCACCCTGTGCTTCAACCCCAGCCACCTGGAGTTCGTGAACCCCGTGGCGATCGGCCGGATGCGGTCGCGACAGGATCGCAACTCGGATCGGGCGCGGCAGAACGGCATGGTGATCCTGGTCCACGGCGACGCCGCGTTCGCCGGCGAAGGCATCATCCAGGAGACGCTCAACCTGTCGGAGCTCGACGCCTACCGCATCGGCGGCACGCTCCACGTCATCGTCAACAACCAGATCGGGTTCACGACGGGGCCGCGCGAGGCCCGCAGCTGCACCTACGCGACCGACGTCGCGAAGATGCTGCAGATCCCGATCTTCCACGTGAACGGGGAGGATCCCGAGGCGGTGGCGCAGGTCGTGAACCTGGCGATGGATTTCCGGCGGGAGTTCCAGCGCGACGTCGTGATCGACATGTACTGCTTCCGGCGGCGCGGCCACAACGAGGCCGACGAGCCGGCGTTCACGCAGCCGGCGCTGTACCGGGTGATCGAGCGCCGACCCAGCGTCCACGAGAGCTACCTCGAGAAGCTGTTGAAGCTCGGCGACGTGAGCCGCGAGGAGGCGGTCACCATCGCCGACGAGCATCGGGCGAAGCTCGACGCCGAGTTGTCGGTCGCCAAGAGCGACGACTTCGTCCACAAGAGCGACCTCACCGGCGTGTGGTCGTTCTACATCGGCGGCCGGGAGCGGGAGGCGGCCGACGTGGACACCGGCGTGCGCCGCGACGTGCTCGTGCATCTCCTCGGGCGGCTGGTGTCGCTGCCGGAGGGGTTCCAGCCGCACCCCAAGATCCAAAAGTTTCTCGAGGGCCGGCAGGCGATGGCCGAGGGCAAGCAGCCGCTCGACTGGTCTGCGGCCGAGGCGCTGGCGCTGGCGAGCCTGGCCACGCAGGGGCTGCGGATCCGGCTCTCGGGCCAGGACAGCCAACGCGGCACGTTCAGCCATCGACACGCCGTGATCCACGACGTGGTCACCGACGAGACGTACTGTGCCCTGGAGCATCTCGCCAGCGATCAGGCGCCGGTCGAGATCTACAACAGCCCGCTGTCGGAGGCGGGCGTGCTGGGCTTCGAGTACGGCTACAGCCTCGACTGCCCCGACGGGCTCGTGATGTGGGAGGCCCAGTTCGGCGACTTCGTCAACGCCGCCCAGGTGGTGATCGACCAGTTCATCGTCAGCGCCGAGGACAAGTGGAACCGGCTCTCCGGCATCGTGATGCTGCTGCCGCACGGCTTCGAAGGGCAGGGGCCGGAGCATTCGAGCGCCCGGCTGGAGCGGTTCCTGTCGCTGGCGGCGAAGGACAACATCCAGGTGGTCGCGCCGACGACCCCGGCCCAGATCTTCCACTGCCTGCGGCGGCAGGTGCTTCGCGTGTGGCGGAAGCCGCTCGTCGTGATGACCCCCAAGAGCCTGCTGCGAAACCCGGCCTGCGTGTCGGGGTTCGAGGAGTTGGAGAAGGGCACGTTCCAGCGGGTGCTTCCCGATGCGTCGGGCGTGCCCGCCCGCGACGTGCGGCGCATCCTGCTGTGCTCGGGCAAGGTCGCCTACGAACTGGAGAAGCGGCGGCACGAACTTGGCCGCCGCGACGTGGCGATCGTGCGGGTCGAGCAGCTTTATCCGTTGCCGCGTCGCGCCCTGGAGACCGCGCTCGCCGACTACACCGCCGGCACGCCGGCGGTGTGGGTGCAGGAGGAGCCGGAGAACATGGGTGCGTGGCGGTTCTTCCGCATCCATTTCGGCGACAAGCTGCTCGATCGCTTCCCCTTCTCGGGGGTCTGTCGGCAGAGCGCCGCGAGCCCCGCGACCGGCTCGAAGAAGAGCCACGATCTCGAGCAGAACGAACTGCTCACCGCCGCATTTCACAGTTGATCCGCAGTTGACCCACGGGGGATCCCCATGCCTGTCGAACTCAAGGTTCCGGAAGTCGGCGAGTCGATCACCGAGGTGATGATCGGCGTTTGGAAGAAGCGGGAGGGCGATGCGGTCGCGACCGACGACGCCATCGTGGAGATCGAGAGCGACAAGGCCACGGTCGAGCTTCCGGCCCCGGCGCCCGGCACGGTCACGAAGATCCTCAAGGGATCGGGCGAGAAGGCGGTGGTCGGCGAGGTGATCGGCTTCATGGAGCCGGCGGGGGCTGCCGTGCCCGCCGCCGCACCGCCCTCGCAGCCCGTGGTGGACGTCAAGCGTCAGGATGGCCGCACCGACATCGGCTCGGTGCAGCCGGCCACGCCCGCCGCTCCCGGACGGGTGATGCCCGCCGCCGCACGGGTGCTCGGCGAGGCGGGCATGTCGCCGGCGGCGGTGGCAGGCACGGGGCCCGGTGGCCGCGTGACGAAGGCCGATGCCGTGGCGGCGGTGGCCCGTCCGGCCGCTCCTCCGGCGCAGCGGCCGTTGGCCCAGGCGCCCGCGGTGTCGGGCGGCGCCCGCGAGGAGCGGTACGTGCTCATCAGCCCGATCCGCCGCAAGATCGCCGAGCGGCTCGTCGAGGCGCAGCAGCAGGCCGCCCTGTTGACGACGTTCAACGAGGTGGACATGTCGGCCGTGATGGCCCTGCGGGCGAAGTTCAAGGACTCGTTCCAGGAACGATACGGCGTGAAGCTCGGCTTCATGTCGTTCTTCGTGCGGGCCGCGGTCGAGGCGTTGCGGGCGGTGCCCCAGGTGAACGCGGAATTCCGTGACCCCCACATCGTGTTTCGGGATTACTGCGACATCGGGATCGCGGTCGGCGGCGGCAAGGGGCTCGTCGTGCCGGTGCTGCGCAACGCCGAGCAGATGTCGTTCGCGCAGGTCGAGCAGGCCATCGGCGACTTCGCGCGGCGGGCCGCCGACAACAAGCTCAAGCTCGAGGAGCTCCAGGGGGGCACGTTCACGATCTCCAACGGGGGCGTCTACGGCTCCATGATGAGCACGCCGATCATCAATCCTCCCCAGAGCGGCATTCTCGGCCTGCATGCGATCCAGGACCGCCCGATGGCGGTCAACGGGCAGGTGGTGATCCGGCCGATGATGTATCTCGCCCTGACCTACGATCACCGGCTCGTGGACGGCCGCGAAGCGGTGACGTTCCTCAAGCGGATCAAGGATTCCATCGAGGATCCGAGCCGTCTCCTCCTGGAAGTGTGAGCCGTCGATGCAATACGACCTGGTGGTGATCGGCGGCGGTCCCGGCGGCTACGTGGCCGCGATCCGTGCGGCCCAGCTGGGGATGAAGCCGGCCGTCGTCGAGAAGGAGGACCGGCTGGGCGGCACCTGCCTGCGGGTCGGCTGCATCCCCTCGAAGGCGCTGCTGGAATCGAGCCACAAGCTCGAGGAGGCGGGGCACGAGTTCGCCCAGCATGGCATCCATGTCGGCGGCGTGTCGTTCGACCTGGCCGCGATGATGAAACGCAAGGAGGACGTCGTCGCCACGCTGGCCAAGGGCATCGAGGCGCTGCTCGCCAAGAACAAGATCGCGCGGGTCCGCGGCACGGGCCGGCTGGCCGGGGCCGGTCGCGTGGAGGTGACGGCGGCCGACGGCACGCGTTCGATTCTCGAGTCGCCCCGGATCATCCTCGCGGTCGGCAGCGTGAGCGTCGTCCTGCCGGGCATCGAGGTCGACGGCAGGCGGGTGGGCACGAGCACCGAGGCCCTGCTTGCGAAACAGCGGCAACGCCTCCGCGGCGATGTCACCGTCGAGTCCGGCGAGAATCCGGTCGG